>CANFJA010000084.1 GCA_947447235.1 Comamonadaceae bacterium | reverse complement strand
TGCCAGTCGTCAGGGCGGGTGATGGTGAGTTCTTGGGTCATGCCCACCATTGTCTTCGATCAATGCTGCAAGATTTTGTTTAAGAACTCTTTGGTGCGGGGCTGGCGGTTCTCGGGGTGGTTGAAGAACTCGTCTTTGGAGCAGTCCTCCAAAATTTTGCCGCCCACATCCATGAAGATCACCCGACTGCTGACCTTGCGGGCAAAGCCCATTTCGTGGGTCACGCACATCATGGTCATGCCTTCGTGGGCCAAGTCGACCATCACATCCAGCACCTCACCCACCATCTCGGGGTCGAGGGCTGAGGTGGGCTCGTCAAACAACATCACGATCGGGTCCATGCTCAGGGCACGGGCGATGGCCACACGTTGCTGCTGCCCGCCTGAGAGTTGGCCGGGGAATTTGTCTTTGTGCGCCATCAAGCCCACGCGCTCCAGGTATTTCAGGCCATGCGAGCGTGCCTCGTCCGCGCTGCGTCCCAGCACCTTGACTTGCGCCATGGTGAGGTTCTCGGTGACCGACAGATGGGGGAACAGCTCGAAGTGCTGAAACACCATGCCCACGCGACTGCGCAGTTGCGGCAGGTCGGTGCGTTTGTCGTGCACGGCCACGCCGTCGACAAAAATCTCGCCCTGCTGAAACGGCTCGAGGGCATTGATGGTTTTGATGAGGGTGGATTTGCCCGAGCCCGAAGGGCCGCAGACCACCACCACTTCACCGCGTTGGATGGTGGTGGAGCAGTCGGTCAGCACCTGCACGGGGCCATACCACTTGGAGACGTTTTTGAGTTCAATCACAGGGCTTCTCCAGGCTCAACGGACGATGGCGATGCGCGCTTGCAAGCGTCGCACCAAGGCCGACAGGCCATAACAAATGACGAAATACACCACAGCGGCCAACAGGTAAGCCTCTTCAGGACGGCCATAAATCTTGCCGGCGGTGACAAAGCCTTTGAGCAAGTCATACGCGCCAATGGCATAGACCAGCGAGGTGTCTTGGAACAAGATGATGGTTTGCGTCAGCAGCACCGGCAGCATGTTGCGAAAGGCCTGAGGCAACACCACCAAGCGCATGTTCTGGCCGTAGGTGAGGCCCAAGGCCTGACCGGCAAACACCTGGCCGCGCGAGATGGACTGAATGCCGGCCCGCATGATCTCGCTGAAGTAAGCCGCCTCAAACGCCACAAAGGTGATGGTGGCCGAGAGCTCTGCACCAATAGGGCGACCAATCAGAGAGGGAATGAGCAAATAAAACCACAAAATCACCATCAACAGCGGGATCGAGCGCATGCCGTTGACATAGACCACGGCAGGCGTGGCCAGCCACTTGTTGCCAGACAAACGCATGAGCGCAAGCAGCGTGCCAAACAACACGCCGCCGAGAGTGGCGACGAGGGTGAGCTCCAGACTGAAGAACAAACCCTTGGAGACGAATTTGCTCAGGATGTCCCAGTCGAGAAACGACAGGTCGAGGTTGCCCATGCTCAATGCCCCCCGCCTGACGCAGTGGCCACCGTGAGCCCTGGGATTTGCAGGCGACGCTCCACCCACGCCATCACGCGGTTGACGGCAAAAGCCGAGGACGCATAGAGCGCTGTGACCGCCAAATACACCTCCACACCCCGCGAGGTTTCCTCTTGCACTTGCATGGCGTACATGGTGAGTTCGGCAATCGACACCGCAAACGCCACCGACGAGTTTTTCAGCAGGTTCATCGACTCGCTGGTCAGCGGCGGCCAAATGATGCGAAACGCCATCGGCAAGAGGATGTAACGGTAGGTCTGCCAGGTGGTGAACCCCATCGCCATGGCTGCATACCGTTGGCCGCGTGGCAAGGCTTGAATGCCTGCGCGCACCTGCTCGGCAATACGCGCCGAGGTGAAAAAGCCCAAACCCAGCACCACCAGTGCAAAGCCCGGCACCTGCTGCATGGCCGGAAACACTTTGGGCAGCACGAAGTACCAAAGAAAAATTTGAACCAACAGGGGGATGTTGCGAAACAACTCCACCCACGCATTGGCCACACGGGCCAGGTTGCGGTTGAGCACGTTGTCGGGGGGCAGGGTGCGCAAGGTGCCCATCAGGGCGCCCACGACCATCGCCACCAACCAAGCGCTGCCAGCCACCGACAGCGTCCAACCCCAGGCGTCCAACATCCACGCCAGGTAGGTGCGTCCGCCGCCATCGTCTTCTAAGAAGACCTGCCAATCAAGTGCCATGGGCTTGCCTTGTGTTGCGGGGGTTGGCGGGCTCAGTCAAGCGACGTGGTGTGTTTACTTCTTGGCGTACTCTTCCACGGGCTTGTCGTTCGGCGTGGCCCAGGCCGCTTTGGTGAAGTCGCTGGCAGGCAGGCCGACGCGTGTGTTTTTCGGCGGAATGGGTTGGACAAACCATTTGTCGTACAACTTCGCAAGTTCGCCTGATTTAGCCATGGCGTTCACCGTGTCGTCCGCCAATTTTTTGAATGCAGGGTCGTCCTTGCGCAGCATGATGGCGATGGGCTCGACGCTCAACACTTCACCGACAATTTTGTAGTCAGCGGGCGATTTAGACAAAGCAATGTTGCCCGCCAAAATTTGTCCGTCCATCACAAACGCATCGGCACGGCCTGACTCCAACAACAAGAAGCTGTCGGCATGGTCTTTGCCAAAAACCTCTTTGAAATCCACACCCGTTGCGCGCTCATGCTTGCGCAAGAGTTGAACTGAGGTGGTGCCCGTGGTGGTGGCCACATTCTTGCCATTCAACTGTGCAATGGCGGTGATGCCCGAGTTGGCTTTGACGGCGATGCGCACTTCTTCCACGTAGGTGGTGTTGACAAAGGCAACGTCTTTTTGGCGAGCCGCATTGTTGGTGGTGGAGCCGCATTCAATGTCCACGGTGCCGTTTTGTGTCAAAGGGATGCGGTTTTGTGAGGTCACAGAAACGAATTTCACTTCTGACTTTTTACCGACCACTTTGTCGAGGTTATCGATGATGCGCTGGCAAATCTCCACGTGGTAGCCCACGTACTTGCCGTCCCCCAAGGTGTAGGACAAAGCACCCGAGGAATCACGCACACCCATGGTCACACTGCCAGAGGCTTTGACCTTGGCGATGGTGTCATTGGCTTGGGCTTGCACGCCACCGGCCACCAAGGTGGCCAGGGCCAAGGCGAATAACTGCTTGTTCATGAGTTGCTCCAGTTCAAAGTAACGACAAATAAAAATGTCATTCTAGAGACAACTGGGGCTGCGCCAGCCCCCTCACACGCGTAGATTTAGAAAGGATTGGCCAACGCCTTGCGCTTCCACATCTGCCATGGACGGTCCAAATGCTGGTCGTTCATGTCGGACGTGGCTTGGGCTTCGGCATCGGTCAGGTAGTTGATGTCGCCCAAGGGCGCTGCCAGGGCTTGCAAGCGGGCATTGCTCTCGGTGTAAATGCCGCGGTAGACCGCTTGCTGGATCGAAGTGCCCACCGTCACGCTGCCGTGGCCGCGCATCAAGGCCACATTGGCTTGACCCAAGCATTGCGCCAGGGACACGCCCAGGGCTTGGTTGCGAATCAGCAAGTCGGAGGTTTCACCGGCGCTGTGACGAATTTCGTAAACCGGCGTCACCGCACCCAAGAAGCCGCTCATGTGGCAGATGGGACGCAGACGCGCACCGGTCACTCCAAACGGAATCACAGCCGGTGAATGGCTGTGGATGATGGACATCACCTCAGGACGGGCCCGGAAAATTTCGCTGTGGATGAAGCGCTCGACGTAGGTGTGGCGGCCTTGCGCGTCGTGCACCACACCGTCCAAATCAACAGACACCAAATCTTCCAAAGTGACCAAGGCAGGTGCCATGCTGCGGGCGATGAAGAAACGTTCTGGGTTGCCCGGGTCACGCACGCTGATGTGACCAAAGCCGTCGAGCACACCTTCGTTGACCAAAATGTGGTTAGCCACCACCAAATCTGACAGAACTTGCGAAACCATTTGTTATCCTCCAAAAGATCTGCAAATCGTAATGGCTGCTCGCTCTCAAGACAGCCCCCAAGGAGACATGGTGAACCGTTTTTATTCAAATATTGTGCGTGTATGGGTTGTGTTGAGCCTGGCGGGCATGGCCTGCGCACAAAGCTTTCCCAACAAACCCATCCAAGTGATCGTGCCCGTGGCTGCGGGCGGCGGCACTGATTTGCTGGCCCGCACCTTGGGTCAAAAGGCGGGCGAAGAGCTCGGGCAAAACCTGATCGTTGAAAACCGCTTGGGCGCAGGCGGCAACATTGGCGTAGAAATGGTGGCACGCGCCAAGCCTGATGGCTACACCTTGCTGGTCTCGCCCGCCACCATTGCCACCAATGTGGCCGTGTTCAACAAACTGCCCTACGACCTGCTGAAAGATTTGCAAACCGTGACCCTGATTGGTCAAACCGGCGTGGTGATGGTGGTGCATCCGTCGGTCAAAGCCAACACCTTGCGCGAGTTTGTCGACTTGGCCAAAGCCCAACCGGGCGAATTGAACTTTGGCTCGGCTGGCATGGGCAGCCCCCAGCACTTTCATGCCGAGTTGTTCAACCAATTGGCGGGCACCAAGACCAACCACATTCCGTACAAAGGCCAATCGCAATCCATGACCGATTTGGTAGGCGGTCAGCTGAGCTACATGTTCAGCCCGCTGCAAAACGCACTGCCCTACATCCAGCAAGGCCGCATCCGCGCGTTGGCCGTGGCCTTTCCGCAGCGCTACCCTGGCTTGCCCAATGTGCCCACGCTGATAGAGCTTGGCTACAAAGGCGCAGAGTTCTCCAACTGGTTTGCGGTGTACGCGCCGGCCAACACACCACCGGCCGTCATCAAAAAACTCAACGCCGCATTCGTCAAAGTGGGCAAAACCCCTGAGATGAAAGCCAAGTTCGACAAGCTCGGGTTTGAAGCCTTTTTCACCACCCCCGAAGAAGGCCAGGACTTCATGCGTGCCGAGTTGGTTCGCTGGGCCCGCGTGGCGGCGTATGCCGGCATCAGAGCCGACTGAGGCACCCGCGCAACGCCCCCACTTCAAAGGCCGCAATCGCGGCCTTTGTTCTTGGAAGTCACGTCGACTTAAATCTTGAACGCTTCGAGCGACTCGGGGGCAAACAACTCATGCACATCGAGTTTGCGCGGCGACAAACCTTGCGCGTGGTGGTAGCGGGTGAAAGTCTCCAGGGTCTTGATGTTTTTCTCTAAACCATAGGCCCACCAGTCGTCACCAAACTCACGCCGCGCATCTTCCACGTGGGCCGTCAACCAAGGCAGCATCGCTTTGAGCGCTGCGGTTTCGTACAAATCTTGGTAGGTGTGGCGTTGTGCTTCGATGAAAGCCTTGGTCAATGACTGCGCAATCCAACGGTTGGCTTCGTACACCTCGCGGCGCATCACCACGGTGTGCATGATCGGGAAGATGCCAGTTTCGCGGTAGTAACGACGCTCGACCTCGGGGTAGTCATCAAACAAACGCTTGACCTTGCCATCGCCCTTCAAAAACGACGAGGGCATGCGTGCGGTGTAGAGCGCATCCAACTCGCCATCGTGCAGCATTTGCGACAAAGTCTGATGCGGCCCAATCGGGCTGACCTGGATGTTGGGCGGCAACTCTAGCTTCATTTTTTCAATTCGGCCCACCTCTTCTTCGCCGCCATACAAATACGGCTGTGCATCCACAGGCACGTTGTAGTGGTCCGACAAGATGCCACGAATCCACACCGGTGCTGTCATTTGGTATTCGGGGCTGGCAATGCGTTTGCCAATCAGGTCTTTGGGCTCACGAATACCGCTGTGGGCGTTGATGTAAATCGACGAATGGCGGAAAAAGCGCGACGGGAAAATCGGCAGCGCCACAAACGGACGCTCGGGCTTGGAGAGCGTCACGCAGTAAGACGACAGGGACATCTCAGCCAAGTCAAATTCACGGAACCTTGCCATGCGGAAAAAAGTTTCTTCCACCGGCAAGTTCAGGTAATTCAGGTCAATGCCATCGACTTTGACCGTGCCATCCATCAGCGCACGGGTGCGGTCGTAGTTCCAACACGCAAAGCTCAAATTCAATCGACTCATCATCACTCCTGCTTGAGATTGGCGCTTTGAACGGTCTTGCCCAATCGCTCGATTTCGTCCTGCATCACACGGCCCAATTCGGCGGGGCTGCTGCCCACGGCTTCAATGCCAGCGTTGCTCAGCAGTTGCAGCACCTCTGGCAACTTGGCCACCGCAGCCATCTCGGCACTGATGCGGTCAATCGCCGCTTGGGGTGTGCCTGTGGCGGCAAACACAGCCACGGTCGGGGCAAAGTCAAATCCGGGGATCAACTCGGCAATGGCTGGCACCTGGGGTTCATGCGCGGAGCGCTTGCCCGCGTTGCTGCCAATCAGACGAACTTGGTTGGTTTTGACAAAGCCCGACAAAGACGGCAAGGCCGAGAACAACATGTCCACTTGCCCCCCCACCAAAGCTGGCACCGACTGCGCCGAGCCTTTGAATGGCACGTGCACGATGTCCAAACCCAGTGCCGACTTGAAGGCCTCCATCGTCAGGTGGTGGGTGCTGCCAATGCCAGATGAGCCATAGGTGAGCACACCCGGTTTGGCCTTGGCCAAGGCCGCCACTTCCCGCAAATTGCTGGCTGGCGTTTGGGGGTTGAGGGCCAAGTACAAAGGTGCGCGCGCGGCCAAAGAAACCGGCACAAAGTCACGCTTGTAGTCGTAGCTCAGGTTCTTGTGGATCACGGGGTTGATGGAGAAGGTCGAACCATCGGTCACCATGAAGGTGTAGCCATCTTTGGGTGCGGTGGCCATGGCTTGTGCAGCCACCATGCCATTGGCGCCGGGCTTGTTGTCGATCACCACCGACTGGCCCAAACGCTCGGTCAGCTTTTGTGCATAGACACGCGCCACGGTGTCTGGCAAGCCTCCTGCCGCGTGGGTGATGATGAACTTGATGGGCTTGTTCGGATAGGCTTGCGCCCAAGCGGCAGGCCCCTGCAGGGCCAGCAGCGGCAACACAAACATCGCAAATGCGCACACCTTTCGGCGCGCCAAGGGAAGGGGGCTCATGAAAGTCTCCTGGAAATGACGTAGGGCGTGAATTGGCAGTGTCGGCACTGCGTGGTGTTGGGCAACTTGCCCGAAGTCTTCAAGCATACCTGCTGAAATGAACCACCGTGTCCCGGCGTTGACTCTGTCGCAGCGCCATCTGGCCGCACTTTTTTTGTTGCCGATAATTGTGGCCATTGAGTCCGCATCACCATGTCACCTTCCCCCACGCCTTTGCATGCATTCGCCAGCCAAACCAGCGGGCTTGCAGCTGTGCGCGTGCAGCTCGAGAACATCACCTTAGCGCGCGGCGCCACCACCGTGTTTGAAGGTCTGAGTCTGAATTT
>CANFJA010000083.1 GCA_947447235.1 Comamonadaceae bacterium | reverse complement strand
CGAGGGGGTGGACCCCCAACGTATCCACGCCGTGCGCGAAGCCATGCGCGCACAACTCGCACAGGCCTTGCACAACGACTGGGCCTGGGCCTTTGAGTCTCACCGCGAAAACGGCAGCTACCAACCCGACCCGGTGTCTGGCGGGCGTCGTGCTTTGAGTGGCCAGGCGCTGCACATGCTGTGCTTGGATGCACGCACCAGCGGCGACAACACTTGGCCCGAGCGTGCCTTGCAGTGCTTTGACAACGCCCACAACATGACCGACCGTTTCAACGCCTTGAGTGCTTTGGTGGCATCTGGGCACGCCTTGGCCACGCCTGCCCTGCAACGCTTCTTCAGCCTCTTCTCACGCGAAGCGCTGGTGATGGACAAATGGTTTGCCTTGCAAGCCAGCGCGCCTGACCGCGGTGGCAACATCTTGCCCGTGGTGCGCCAGCTCATGCAGCACCCGGACTTCACATTGAAAAACCCCAACCGTGCGCGCAGCCTGATCTTTAGCTACTGCAATGCCAACCCTGGGGCTTTTCACCGCAGCGATGCCGCGGGTTATGTGTTTTGGAGCGAGCGCGTGTTGGAACTCGACGCCTTCAACCCCCAAGTGGCCGCCCGTTTGGCCCGCGCCTTGGACCGCTGGAGCAAACTGGCTGAGCCCTACCGCAGTGCCGCCCATGTGGCCCTCACCCGCATCGCCGCCAAGTCTGACTTGAGCAACGACGTGCGCGAAGTCATCTCGCGCGCCCTCAGTTAATTCAACCCTCATCACAGAGACACCCTATGAGCATTTCCCTCACCCGCTATCTGGTCGAACAACAACGCGCCGAAGGCCACATCCCCTCCGAATTGCGCTTGCTGCTTGAAGTGGTCGCTCGCGCTTGCAAGAGCATCAGCCAAGCCGTCAACAAAGGCGCACTGGGCGATGTGCTGGGCACCGCTGGCAGCGAAAACGTACAGGGCGAAGTGCAGAAAAAGCTCGACATCATCGCCAACGATGTGCTGATTGAAGCCAACGAATGGGGCGGTCACTTGGCTGCCATGGCGTCGGAAGAAATGGACACCATCCACGTGGTGCCCAACCGGTACCCCCAAGGTGAATACCTGTTGATGTTTGACCCGCTGGATGGCTCCAGCAACATCGATGTCAACGTGAGCATTGGCACCATCTTCAGCGTGCTGAAAAAAACCGACGCCAGCAAGGGCGTGAGCGAAGACGACTTTTTGCAAGCCGGCATGCATCAAGTGGCGGCGGGTTACTGCGTCTATGGGCCGCAAACCACCCTGGTGCTCACCGTGGGTGACGGCGTGGCCATGTTCACCCTCGACCGCGAACAAGGCTCGTTTGTGCTGACCCAAGAGAACGTGCGCATCCCGGCTGACACCAAAGAATTTGCCATCAACATGAGCAATATGCGCCATTGGGACGAGCCCGTGAAGCGCTACATCGACGAATGTTTGCAAGGCGAAGAAGGCCCACGCGGCAAGAACTTCAACATGCGCTGGATTGCCTCCATGGTGGCCGATGTGCACCGCATCATGACCCGTGGCGGTGTCTTCATGTACCCCTGGGACAAGCGCGAACCCAACAAGCCCGGCAAGCTGCGTCTGATGTACGAAGCCAACCCCATGAGTTGGTTGGTCGAGCAAGCCGGCGGTACGGCCACCAATGGACGTCAACGCATTTTGGAAATTCAACCCACGCAACTGCACGAACGCGTGAGTGTGATCTTGGGTTCTAAAAACGAGGTCGATCGCGTCACCAGCTACCACCTCAAAGGCTGAGTCGCTCACCCACGCTGGCTATAATCTGACCTCGGTTGCCGGTGTAGCTCAGTCGGTAGAGCAGCTCATTCGTAATGAGAAGGTCGGGTGTTCGATTCATCTCTCCGGCACCAACCGTACACACCATCAAAAATCGGCCCTCGGGCCGATTTTTTATTGCGCGAAGGCCTGTCCTGTGCACACAGACAGGCCCACACGCCAGCAATGACATCAACCAATCAAGTCGACTTTGCCATTCAGGTCCATGATGCCGGTGATCACGCTCAACTTGGGCTGACGCTTGTTCACCGCCGCACGGAACTGGTTCAAAGCTTCCGCATGGGCACGGGTTTCTTCTTCTTTGGTGGCGACTTTGGCTTCGCCAAAAGCCAATTTGGCAGCGCCGCAATCGCGGTGCGTCATGGCCACCACACGTGGGATGTGGTGCAAGGACACGGTGATGTCCAGGTTGTCCCAGAAGGTGTTGTGCCACGCGGCAAATTTGGGGTGAATGGCGCCAATCGGGCCACCCGCAAACACAAACTGGCTGTAGTTGTCGCTCAACTTGTCGCGGGCAATGCCATGCAACAAACCCATGTATTGCCAGCTCAGGGTGGTGAAGCGTGGGTCGATGCAGTTGACCAGCATGGCCTCGTAATTGCCACTGGCGGCTTGGCTGCGGCCTGGCGTCATGGCCAACATGCCGCCAGCCAGCGCAGCAGCGCCCAGCCCTAAAAAGCCACGACGAGAACTGCCTCCCTTCAGTGCGCTTGGATCGCAGCACACGCAGCTGTAGGCCGAAGAGGGATGGGTTGGGGTGAGTGAATCAATCAATGCGCGCTCCTTGTGGGTCTAGGTCAGGGAAATTCCAGATGGTTTATCGACTTGAACGCCATTTTCTTGAGCGTTTGACTGACGAACCCATTGGCGTAAACCCTAAATCACCCAGATTTATTTGTTTTTGCTTGACAGCTGCCTCGCTTTGGAGGAAAGTTATTTTAATATTGAAATATACAAATCCGAAATAGTTAAGGAGTAGCGCATGCACATCGTCTGTATTGGTGGCGGACCTGCGGGTCTGTACTTTGGCTTGCTGATGAAGCAGCGCAACCCAGCACATGACATCACGGTGGTCGAGCGCAACCTGCCCTACGACACCTTTGGTTGGGGCGTGGTGTTCTCAGACGCCACCATGGACAACATGCGCCTTTGGGACCGCGAGACGGCCGACGAAATTCAAGAGGCCTTCAACCACTGGGACGACATTGAGTTGTTGTTCAAAGGTCGTCGCATCCGCTCCGGCGGCCACGGGTTTGTGGGCATTGGGCGTAAAAAACTGCTCAATATCTTGCAAGCGCGTTGCGAGCAATTGGGTGTGAAGCTGGTGTTTGATTGCGATGTGCAGTCCGACCTCGACTTCCCCGAGGCTGACTTGATCATTGCCAGCGACGGCATCAACTCCACCATCCGCACCCGCTACGCCGACACCTTCAAGCCCGACATCGTCACGCGTCCCAACCGCTTCATCTGGTTGGGCACGCACCGGCTGTATGACGCCTTCACGTTTGATTTTCAAAAGACCGAGCACGGCTGGTTCCAGGCCCACATCTACAAGTTTGACGACACCACCACCACCTTCATCGTCGAGTGCCCCGAGCATGTGTTTCTGGCCCACGGCTTGGACAAAGCCGACCAAGAAGCTTCCATCGCCTTTTGCGAAAAACTGTTTGCCGACAACCTGCAAGGCGCCAAGCTGATGACCAATGCACGCCATCTGCGGGGTTCTGCTTGGCTCAACTTCCAGCGTGTGGTGTGCGAGCAGTGGTGGCTCAAAAACAAAAACGACAGCCATGTGGTGCTGATGGGCGACGCAGTGCACACGGCCCACTTTGCCATTGGGTCGGGCACTAAGCTCGCCATAGAAGACGCGATTGAACTGACCCGCCAATTTGATCTGTTGGGCGATGACCCCAGCCGCATCACCGATGTGTTGAAGGCCTACCAAGAAGCCCGCCGCATCGAAACGCTGAAGATTCAAAACGCCGCCTGGAACGCCATGGCCTGGTTTGAGGTGTGTGGCGAGCGTTACTGCGACCAGCTCGAGCCTGAGCAGTTCATGTACTCCATGCTCACGCGCAGCCAGCGCATCAGCCACGAAAACCTGCGCTTGCGCGACAAAGCCTGGCTGGACGGCTACGAACAATGGTTTGCCAAAAACAAAGGGACGCTCACCACCACACCGCCCATGTTCACGCCTTACAGCGTGCGCTCACTCACGCTGAAAAACCGCGTGGTGGTCTCGCCCATGGCCCAGTACTCAGCCGTCGACGGCATGGCCGGCGACTACCACTTGGTGCACCTGGGCGCACGTGCCATGGGGGGCGCGGCGATGGTGTTTGCCGAAATGATTTGCACCAGCCCAGACGCGCGCATCACCCCCGGCTGTCCGGGGCTGTGGAACGAAGCGCAAGAGAAAGCCTGGCAACGCATCGTGGCCTGGGCACACGCCAACAGCGACGCCAAGATGGCTGCACAAATTGGCCATGCGGGTGCCAAAGGCTCAACCCGCCGCGCCTGGGACGGCATTGACCAACCGCTGAGCCACGACGACACCGAAGCCAACTGGCCACTGTTGAGCGCTTCGCCTCAGCAATACATCGAGGGCGTGAGCCAAACCTCGCAGGCCATGACACGTGCCGACATGGACCGCGTCAAAGCCGACTTTGTGGCGGCCACCCAGCGCGCCGCACGGGCAGGGTTTGACTGGCTGGAGCTGCACTGCGCGCATGGCTATTTGTTGTCGAGCTTTATCTCGCCCCTCACCAACCAACGCAGCGACGACTACGGTGGTTCGCTCGACAAGCGCTTGCGCTACCCCTTGGAAGTGTTCCAAGCGGTGCGTGCCGCTTGGCCCGAGCACCTGCCGATGTCGGTGCGTATCTCGGCCCACGATTGGGTGGCAGGCGGCATCACGCCCGACGATGCGGTGCAAGTGGCCAAGGCCTTCAAGGCGGCGGGCGCTGACTTGATCGACTGCTCGTCGGGCCAGGTCAGCAAACAAGAAAAGCCGGTCTTTGGCCGCATGTTTCAAACGCCGTTTTCCGATCAAATCCGACAAGAGGCTGGCATTGCCACCATCGCGGTGGGCGCCATCAGCGAGGCCGACCACGTCAACAGCATCATCGCGGCGGGCCGAGCCGACTTGTGCGCCGTGGCCCGCCCCCACTTGGCCAATCCAGCATGGACGCTGAGTGAAGCCGCCCGCATTGGCTACCAAGGCCTGGCGTGGCCCAAGCCCTACATCTCGGCCAAGCGCCAAATGGAAGCCAACTTTGAGCGTGCTGCGGCACAAGCCAAACTATGAACCTCCTCTACCCCGAACCTTTGAAGAACCAGCATGCCGTGGTCACCGGTGCTGCACGCGGCATTGGTGCAGCCATTGCCCAGCAGCTCGCGCACGCCGGCGCCAAACTCACGCTGATGGGGCGTCAAGCTGAAGGCCTACACGCCTTGGCCAAGAGTTTGCAAATCGGCGCGCGTGTGCACGTACAAACTGTCGACATCGCAGACGCAGCCTCGGTGGAACACGCCATGGCTGCGGCTGTGCAAGCCATGGGACCGGTCAACCTGCTGATCAACAACGCGGGACAAGCCAGCAGCCAAACGTTTCTCAACACCGATTTGGCGGCTTGGCAGCACATGGTCAACGTCAACCTGACAGGCACCTACCTGTGCATCCATGCCGCGCTGCCCAGCATGCTGCAAGCAGCGGAGGCCGGCATGCACGGGCGAATCATCAATGTGGCGAGCACGGCAGGCCTCAAGGGCTATGCCTTTGCCGCGGCCTACAGCGCCGCCAAACATGGCGTGATGGGGTTGACACGTTCACTCGCGCTCGAGTTGGCACGCAAAGGCGTGACCGTCAACGCGGTGTGTCCCGGCTACACAGAAACAGACATCGTCAAGCATGCGATTGGCAACATCGTGCACAAAACCGGCAAGACCCCCGAGCAAGCGCGCAGTGCTTTAGCCAGCATCAACCCACAACAACGCTTGGTCCAGCCTGAAGAGGTGGCCCACGCGGTATTGAGCTTGTGCCTGTCGGGCAGCGACGCCATCAATGGACAAGCCATCGTCATCGATGGCGGGGAGTTGGCACGATGAGTCAGCCCGAAACCGAAGACTTGGAGTTGCGCGCCCGCGACGACCACCATGCCTCTTTGCGCTTGTGGCTGCGTTTGTTGTCGTGCACCACCCTGATCGAGGACAACATCCGACAAAAATTGCGCACCCAATTTGACACTTCGCTGTCACGCTTTGACTTGATGGCACAACTCGAGCGGCACCCCGAAGGTCTGACCATGGGTGAGTTGTCGCGGCGCATGATGGTGAGTGGGGGCAACACCACCGTGATCGTCGACCAACTGGAGAAAGAGCAACTGGTTCAGCGCCGCATTGCCGCGACAGACCGACGCTCTTACCGCGTCTTGTTGACACCTTCTGGGCACCAAGCTTTCAAACGCATGGCCTCAGACCATGAGCAATGGGTGGTTCAGCTGTTTGGTGGTTTGTCCGAGCGCCAGCAGCAACAACTCAGCAACTTGCTGGGCCACCTCAAAACCAGCATTCACCAACACCAATCCAACGCCACTTCGGAGCCCACATGAGCCACCCACACCTGCCAGGCCAAGCCCACCAACTGCCGCGTCACCGCAACACACTGGCCAGCTATCAGGCAGAACATTTCTTATTTGTGGTCAACGATGGTGTGGCCACTGTCACCTTGAACCGTCCAGAGCGCAAAAACCCGCTGTCGTTTGAGTCGTATGCCGAACTGCGCGATCTGTTTCGCGCCATGTGCCACGC
This sequence comes from Comamonadaceae bacterium, assembly GCA_947447235.1. Classification (GTDB taxonomy): domain Bacteria; phylum Pseudomonadota; class Gammaproteobacteria; order Burkholderiales; family Burkholderiaceae_C; genus Limnohabitans. The sequence continues at coordinate 872 of CANFJA010000083.1, read as the reverse complement.
CGACGATGTGCACGCAGTGGTCATCACCGGTGCAGGTGGTAACTTTTGTTCGGGTGGCGATGTGCATGAAATCATTGGTCCCTTGACGAAGCTCGACATGCCGGGCCTGTTGGCCTTCACGCGCATGACGGGCGACTTGGTCAAAGCCATGCGGGCTTGCCCGCAACCCATCGTGGCCGCCATCGACGGCATTTGCGCTGGGGCTGGTGCGCTGTTGGCCTTGGCGTCTGACCTGCGCTTTGGCACCGAGCGCAGCAAAACCTACTTCTTGTTCAACAAGGTGGGGCTGGCAGGGTGCGACATGGGGGCCTGCGCCTTGCTACCGCGCGTCATCGGGCAAGGCCGTGCGTCTGAGCTGCTCTACAGCGGACGGGGGTTGCCAGGTGCCGAGGCCGAGCGCTGGGGCTTTTACAACCGTGTGTGCAGCCCCGAGGAGGTGCTGGCACAGGCCCAAGCGATCGCAAAAGAATTGGCCCACGGCCCCACCTTTGCGAACGCCATGACCAAGAAAATGTTGCAGCAAGAATGGAACATGGGCGTGGACGAAGCCATTGAAGCCGAAGCCCAAGCACAAGCCATTTGCATGATGACCAACGACTTTCACCGGGCCTACCACGCCTTTGTGGCCAAGCAAACGCCGGTGTTCCAAGGAGATTGAACATGACCTCACCCATCCCCCGCTCTCAGGGTCATCCGCCTGAGCTCGACTGGCCCTTCTTTGACGAAGGACATCGCCACATCAAACGAAGCCTCCACGAATGGTGCTTGGCACATATTGGTGGCAGCGAAGGAGAACACAACGACGACGTGGACGCGCAATGCAGCCACTGGGTCAAAGCGCTGGGCCGTGGCGACTGGTTGCGTTATGCCGT
>CANFJA010000082.1 GCA_947447235.1 Comamonadaceae bacterium | reverse complement strand
GCTGGACAACGCTTTGTGGCACGCCATGACCGAAGACATCGCCGAAGGGTGGATTGCACAAATTCTCTCTATCGCCTTGGTGGTCATCCCGACCGCATGGCTGATTGGCGCGCACCTGGCCGATCAGCGTTTGCTCAAACATCGCACGATGGTTTGAGCCTGAGCGGCGCTGCAGTCGCTCCCCTTCATCTTTCTCTTTTGTTACAGGCCGTGCTCGACGGTTCAGGATGAAACTCGCCCTCTTTTTTGTCTCATGCATGGCTTGCCTTGGCCTCAGCGGCTGCGGTGGCTCGGCTGCATCAAGCGGTGCTGTATCGATGAGTGCAGCGGCTGAATTGGGCCAAGAAATTTTCAAAGATGTGTCCCTGTCTGGCTCGGGGCGCTTGTCATGCGCCTCATGCCATCAACCAGAGCTCGGCCACGCCTCACCTTTTGACACCCCGGTGGCGCTGGGTGGTGTGAACATGGACATGCCGGGTTCACGGTTGCCTCCTGCGATTCGCTACCTGCGTTTTAACAGCGCTTTCGCCTTGGCCGCAGACGGCACGCCAAGTGGTGGTTTTTTTTGGGATGGCCGTGCCAACTCGCTGTTTGAGCAAGCACGTGGCCCTTTGCTCAACGTCCATGAAATGGCCAACGCAAGTGTGAGCGCTGTGGTGCAAAAAATTGCTGCAGCGCCTTATGCTGCCAAGTTCAAACAGGTCTTTGGCGCCGACATCTTCAACAATCCAGACTTGGCATTTGACCGCGTGCAGCATGCATTGGCGCGCTACCAGCAAGAAGACGTGGAGTTTGCATCTTTCTCGAGCAAATTCGATGCAGTCAACGCGGGCAAAGCTTCATTCAACGCCCAAGAGTTGCGCGGCTTGGCCTGGTTCAACCGCGCAGACAAAGGCAATTGCGCAGCGTGTCATCCCAGTACCCAGCCCAGCAATGCACCGGCGGCGCTCTTCACGGATTTCAGTTATGACAGCTTGGGCGTTCCACGCAACAGCGCGATCGCCAACAACAGCGATGCCACATTCTTTGACATGGGTCTGTGCGGCCCCCTCCGTAGCGACCTGAGTGCACGGTTTGATTTGTGTGGCGCGTTCAAGGTGCCCAGTTTGCGCAATGTGGCTTTGCGAAAACGGTTTTTTCACAACGGTCAATTCGACAGTCTGCGCCAAGCGATTCAGTTCTATGTGACCCGTGACACCCAGCCTCAGCTGTGGTACCCCCAAGATCCTCAGGGCCATCTGGTTCTCTACAACGATTTGCCAAGTTTGCTGCGTGGCAATGTCAATGTGACCGAAGCGCCCTACAACCGCACACGCGGTCAAGTAGCGGCATTGAGTGATGCCGAAATTGACGATGTGTTGGCCTTTTTAGCCACTTTGACCGATGGTTTCTTCTCTCCTTGAGACGCTTTTTTTAAAGGCTCATCCATGTCCTACTTTTTGAAACACCTTTCTCCCATGACCTGCGTGGCTGCAGCCACGCTCGCGCTGTGCAGCCCTGTGCAAGCCCAGACCGCCTCAGAGCTGGTGCAAGAGTTGCGACAGTTGCGCGACGAGTTGCGTGTTTTGCGGGCGGAGTTGGATGGGGTCAAGCGCCAACAGAGCCAGAGCCAGCCGCCTGTGCAGCCTCAGGCACCGACACAGCAAGCTGTGGCGCCCAACATGCACGCCACCACCTCGTCACCTGTTCAAGAAGCCTATGCAAGCAGCCCTCAAGCCACGCCAGTGGCTATGGCCTCAAGTGACGCGACTGCCAGCGGCGTGAGTTTGTTTGGTTACGGCGAGCTCAACATGAGTCGCCCGCGTGGCAATGCCGCAGGTGCAGTGGCCACCGCCCAGCGGGGTGTGTTGGGCTTTGCTTACCGTTTCAATGACCGCACCCGTATGGCGGCTGAATTGGAAATTGAAAACGCGGTGGTGTCTGCCAGCGACAAAGGGGAAGTGGCGTTTGAGCAGCTCTACATCGAGCATGACATCGATGACCGATTGAGTGCCAAGGTCGGCCTGTTTCTTTTGCCTGTGGGCTATATGAACGAGACCCACGAGCCCACACGGTATTTCGGGGTCCACCGCAATCTGGTGGAGACCGCCATCATCCCTAGCACCTGGCGTGAATTGGGTGTGGGTCTGCGCGGTACGCATGCCTCTGGGGTGCGTTGGGATGCGGGTGTGGTCACTGGTTTTGACCTGAAAAAATGGTCGAGCGACCGCAGCGACACCCAAGCCTCGCCATTAGCTGCCATGCATCAAGAAGGCCAGCAAGCCAAAGCCGCTACCTTGGCCACCTATGGGGCCCTCAATTACGACGGCATGCCCGGCATCAACCTCGGCGGGAGTGTGTACAACGGTGGGGTAGGGCAAAAGCAGCCTGACGTTGCCTCTCCCAGTGCCAGCGTGACCTTGACCGAAGTTCATGCGCGTTGGCAAGCGGGCAAATGGGATCTGTCCACGCTGGCGGCCAGCGGACGCTTTCATGACGTGGACGCATTCAACGCCACCGCGGTCGGCATCAGCAATCCGGTGCCCAGTCTATTTCGGGGCTGGTATGGACAAGCTGCCTATCGACTCTGGAAGCAGGGCGACTACAGCTTGGTGCCCTTTGTGCGCTATGAAAAACTCAACACTGCGCTTGGTTTCTCTGGCGTTCCGCTCGGTTTAGCGCCCAGCGTGGCGCCAGACACCCGCGTCTGGACGCTGGGTGCAAGCTATTACTTGCACCCTCAGGTGGTGCTCAAAGTCGACACCCAGCGCTACCTCAACAACAGTGCGTTGGACAAACTCAATATGGGCGTGGGCTTTCACTTTTGAACATGCGGCAGACACCGATTTCTCGACGTCAGCTGCTGCAACGCATGGGGCAAGCCAGCCTAGGCGGTCTTGCGCTGTCTGCTGGATTGTCATTTGCCGCAGAGTTCATGAGCTTGGACCAAGCGCTGCGTTTGGTGTTGCCACCCGCCCAAACCTTCTCCCCACTGCCCATTGCTTGGAGCGATGCCTTGCTGAGCGCTGTGGCACAGAGCAGCCAAACGCGAATTCCGCGAGGCTTCCATCCGCAGTGTTGGCAAGCCAGCGCTTCTGAGCGCACGCTGGGCTGGGGCATGGCCGATCGGGTGATTGGCAAATACGACATCATCGACTACGTGGTGGGCTTTGATGTGTCGGGGGCTGTCAGTGGGATGGAAATCACGGCCTACCGCGAGTCTCATGGCGCAGAGATTCGCAACGCGGCCTGGCGAAAGCAGTTCGCAGGACGCAAAGGGCCTGCGCAGCTGCGGTTTGGCGATGACATTCGCAACATCTCGGGCGCCACCTTGTCATGCCAGCATGTGACCGAGGGTGTGCAGCGACTCAGTGCCTTGTTGACCTTGTTGCCGTCTGTGAAATTGGGTGCCTGATGTGATGTGGCAACGCGCCCGCGCACTCTTGGGTACCCTGGTGTCGATCCAGGTGTGCTGTGCTGAGGATGCGCCGAATGACGAGGGCGCTGCGGCAGCGCACATGGCGATGGAGGCCGCCTTTGCCGTCATGGCGCACATCGGGCGCGTCATGAGTGCGCACGATCCCCAGTCGGATGTGGCACGTCTGAGCCAAGCGCGTGCGGGTGAGGTGCTGAGGCTGGACCCGCACACGGTCCATGTGATTCGCAGCGCACAACACTGGCAGCATGTCTCCGGTGGCGCGTTTGATCCCTGCGTGGCTGCCAGTCACTTGTCTGGCCTTGGCCTGCGACCCGGCTTGTGTGCCACCCCCCATGGCTGCGATGACAACATTCACACACTGCGTGTTGTGTCTGCCGATCAGGTGCAGGTAGCGCACCCCCTGGGTTTGGATGTGGGCGGTATCGCCAAAGGCTATGCGGTCGATCAAGCCATTGCCGCTTTGTGTGCGCATGGCATCACGTCTGCTTTGGTCAACGCCGGGGGAGACATGCGAGCCATCGGCGCCCATGCATGGCGCATCGACGTGCGTCATGCCCGTCAATCGGTGCGCGATGGCCGCGTGCCCGTGTTGCGCCACTTGGTGTGTGGTGCGCTCGCGACCTCTGTGGCAGGCCTGCGCAATCCAGAGTTCGTGGCATCCCTGGGTCGAACGCCTGCCATGTCCGTTTGGCAAAGCGCCTCGGTGCGTGCCCACGATTGCATGACGGCTGACGTGCTCACCAAATGGGCTCTCCAGTCTTCGCCGTTGTGCCCGTCCTTGAGAACCCATTTACGCCAATGCGGCGCGCGCATGTGGAGAAGCCGATGAAACGTTCCAAACACATGTCGGGTTGGAGTCGTGCCACATGGCGTTGGATGGTGGCGGCCATGCTTGCCATGTGGGGCAGTGGGTTGGTGTTGTTGGTTTGGCCCGCGGACATGCTGATGACGCTCGACGAGTGGCAACAAGTCCTCCGTCATAGCGCTGTGGTGCTGCACGGTGTGGTGACTTGGTTGTTGTGCGTGCTGTGTGGTCGTGGGCTGTGGCCGCATCTGCGGGTCATTTGGCAGCGTCGCGAGGCCCCGGCGCACTGGGCCTGGGGCTTGGTCAGCTTGGTGGCGTTGTGCTGTGTGGCTGCAGCTGGGTTGCTGCTGCTGTATGGTCCGGCACGTCTGCATGACAATGTTTCTGAGCTACACGGCTGGTTGGGGCTCGTCTTGCCTGCGCTGTTGCTGGGGCATGTCTGGCGACGTTGGGTGCCCTCACGCGCGTGAGAGGGGGCGGCGCGACCACCACGCGTAAAACGCACGCTTGGCCAACTCCACCATGCACAAATAAGCCAGCACCATGGCTGCCAACACGCCATAGAAGAACACTGGCGGCGCCACAAAGCCCAAACGCGCACCCCAAGGTGTGAGTGGCAAAACGATGGCCACTGTCACCACCACCCAAGAGGTCAGGGCCAGCGCGGGATGCGGTCGGCTCTTGAACGGGTTGCCACGCGTGCGGATGACAAAAATCACCAACACCTGTGTGCACAGCGACTCCACAAACCAACCGGTTTGAAACAGGGCTTGCTCTGCGTGCAGAACTTCTAGCAACACATAGAAGGTCAAGAAATCAAACAGCGAGCTGATCGGGCCAATCACCAGCATGAAGGTGCGGATGAAGTTCAAATCCAAGACGCGCGGCTGAGCGGTTTCTTGCGCATCGACCTCGTCCAAGGGAATCGGGACTTCTGACACGTCATACAAAATATTGTTCAGCAAGATTTGCGTGGGCTGCATGGGCAAGAAGGGCAAAAACAAGGCCGCGCCCGCCATGCTGAACATGTTCCCAAAGTTGGAGCTGGTGCCCATCATGATGTACTTCATGATGTTGCCAAAGGTGCGTCGCCCTTCTAGCACGCCAGCATGCAACACATTCAAATCTTGTTTCAGCAAAATGATGTCTGCTGCGGCTTTGGCCACATCCACCGCTGAATCGACCGACAACCCCACATCGGCCGCATGCAAAGAGGGGGCGTCGTTGATGCCGTCGCCGACATAGCCCACCACATGACCGGTGGCTTTGAGGGCTTCGATGACCCGTTGCTTTTGTCCCGGGTTGACACGACAAAACAAATTCGCCGTCAAGACCCGCCGCTGCAAAGTGGGGTTGTCGAGTTGCGCAATCTCCTTGCCCGTCAGCACCCCCGTGACCGGTAAGCCCAATTGCGCGCACACATGTTGCGTCACCAAATGGCTGTCACCCGTGACCACCTTGATGGCCACGCCAACCCGCTGCAACTCAGCCAGTGCGGTGGCCGCACTGGCTTTGGGTGGGTCTAAAAACGCCACAAAGCCAGCCAACACCAAATCAGATTCGTCGTTCACCACCGCATGCGCCTGCTCTCTGGACACTTGGCGCCAAGCAATGCCTAGGACCCGCAGACCATCGGCCTCCAGGGCGTGGTAGCGCGCTTGAATGTCTTGCTGTGCGGCTTCGTCGATCGTGTGGTGCACGTCCCCAACTTCAAACGCGGTGCACAAGCGCAGCATTTCCTCTGCTGCGCCTTTCACCACCAGCCAGCGCGTGTGGCCATCGTCGATCAACACCGAGACACATCGGCGTTCAAAGTCAAACGGAATTTCATCCACCTTGGTCCACTGGCCCACATCCACAGGCGCGCTGGCCAAGATCGCTTCGTCCAATGGGCTCTTGAGCCCGGTTTCAAAAAAGCTGTTCAAGTAGGCCAAGGTCAAGACATGGTCGCTGTTTTGGCCCTGCACATTGATGTGGCATTCGAGTTGAATCTTGGCTTCTGTGAGGGTGCCGGTTTTGTCTGTGCACAGCACATCCATCGATCCGAGGTCTTGAATCGCGGTTTGCCGTTTCACGATCATTTGTAATTTCGCCAAACGGATAGCCCCACGCGCGAGGGTGACCGACACCACCATGGGCAACAACTCCGGTGTCAGACCCACAGCCAAGGCCACGGCAAACAAGAACGATTCCAGCCATGGCCGGTGAAACCAAGCGTTGACCAACAGCACAAACAACACCATCACCACCGTCAACCACATGATCAACATGCCAAAGCGTCGCGTGCCACGCTCAAATGACGAAGCATGTGCAGGCTTTTGAATGCTGTCGGCAATCTCACCCATGGCTGTGGCGCCACCGGTGGCCATCACCCGCACCTTGGCGCTGCCGCCCACCACCGATGAGCCCATGAAGACCGCATAGGAGGCCTCTTGCATGTCGCAGACCGATGCGTTGGGCATGGCGGCATGTTTTTCAACTGGGAAGGCCTCGCCCGTCAACAGCGATTGGTTGACAAACAGATCACGAGCTTGCAACACCAGGGCATCGGCTGGTATCAAGTCGCCCGCTTGCAGCAGGGCTACATCGCCCGGTACTAGATCTCGCAAAGGAATGTCCGACACTTGGCCATCACGCAGCACTGTGGCGCGAACCGATACCGACTGGCGCAGCTTGTCGGCTGCTGCGTTGGCGCGAAACTCTTGGACAAAATCAAGCGTCACACTCAGCAATACGATCCCGCTGATGATGGCAAAGTTGGTCACTTCGCCTGTCATGGCCGACACGAAACTGGCCAGCAGCAGCACCACCACCAGGGGGTTTTTGAAGCGAGCTAAAAACTCTCGCAACAGCGTGTGGTGTGTGTCTGGCTGAAACACGTTGGCGCCCCAGCGTGCCAGCTGCGCAGCAGCTTGTGCGCTGCTCAGCCCTTGTTGCTCGCGCAAGACGGCATTCACTGTCTCAGTGTCTGACCACCAAGGGCTGACTTTCGTGCTTGTGTCGGGCGGGGGCGCATGGCGTGTCATGCCTTGAGCTTAACCAGTGCAAGCACGACGTGAACCAGCAGGAATTTTTCGCTTGGCTGTGAAATGGCTGGGTATTTCACCTACAATGCCGTCTTGCATTTCAAACTGCACGCGGGAATAGCTCAGTTGGTAGAGCGCAACCTTGCCAAGGTTGAGGTCGCGAGTTCGAGCCTCGTTTCCCGCTCCAACACAAAAGCCCCTAGAACTCAGTTCTAGGGGCTTTTTCTTTGGGGTTTGTGCTGCTTTAT
>CANFJA010000081.1 GCA_947447235.1 Comamonadaceae bacterium | reverse complement strand
TTCGCCTGCTTGGTGGTGTGCATTGTGTTGATCACGGTGTTCCCGCAAATCGTCACGTACCTTCCCGATGCGGTGATGGGCGTAGACAAGTAAGCAAGTCCTCGCGCCAGTACTCAGCGGCGCTCAAAAAACCCTCCCACACACACCCATTGCAACCACGGCCACAACAGGTGGTGGGCTCGGGCGGCGGTGGGCGCATGGGCAACTGGTGTTGCGCGACCAAAACCTGGCCTGCGGCAAACATTGCGCGTGCCTCGTTGGCATCGCGCAGGGGCATGTATTTCAAACGCTCCAACAACATGGCGTGATCTTAGCCACCGCCCCGCTGCATGTAGAGGTCAAAGCGGCGCATGAATCGGTAGCGCTGCGCTGCATCGGCCGCGCTGAAATCAAACTGCACGTGTAGACGGGGAAGGCGCACCAGCGCGATCACACGGGGCTCGCCCACCGACCAGCGGATGTACACGCTGGCAGAGGTTGACCCGGACTCGGGCTTGTCCAAGGCGATGCGCACGCTCTGGCCGTCGCGCTGCCAGGCATGGACGCCGATGGCAGCAGGCAACCAGCCCAGCCACTCGGCTTCGGTGCAGCCCATCTCACGGACAAAGGAGGCGTCGTAATGCGATTGCACAGCCGGACAGGGTTGGGGCGCGCGAGGTGAGGGAGAGGCGAATGTCAACCGCCCGCGATAGGCGGCCAAATGGCCAGCACATCGCCCTCGACCAAGGTGGTGGTCAAGCGTTTCTCGGGTTCGATGTAGCGGCCATTCACCAGCACCAAATGCACCAGCTTTGGGGGCATGCCAAAGGGCTCGATGATTTGGGCAATGGTGGCCTCAGGCGCCACCTCCAGCTGCATCAGGTTGTCACGCCGCACAGCGGGCGGCAGGTAGTCGGTGAGCGTGGCAAAAAGCTTGAAGGTGATCTGCATGCCGCAAGACTCTACACGCTCGCCTCAGCGGCGGCGGTGATCCGCAGCACCCGACCACTGGCCTTGGCCCTGGGCACACGCCAAGTAGGCGTCCATCAAGCGTGTGGGGTCTTGCCGGAGCTTGTCTTTCCAAGCGCCCAATCGCACCTGCCCCTCGACCAAGCCACGCATCACACCCACATGCTCGGTCCAGCCCACGCTGTTGCAGCCCACCAGCACATCGCCGTTGAACTGCAAGCTCAGGTGGCGACCGTCGGCGGTGAGTTCGGCATGTTCGCCGCCGGGCACGCCTTGCCAGTTGCCAAAGCTCGCCGAGATCAGCCCCAAGGTGTCGAGTACGTTGATTTGCGTCACGCCTTTGAGCGCCGTGTGTTGCCCCACCATGTTCAAGGCCGCCACGCGCGCTTGCTCGGCCGCATTGGGCTGGATGGCACTGACGATGGTGGTGCCGCTGACTTTGTCAAACGCTTCGGCACAGTCGCCTGCCGCGTAGATGCCGGGCACATTGGTTTGCAAATGTTCGTCGGTCAGCACGCCTTGCAGGCAGGTGATGCCACTGGATTTGAGAAAGTCGATGCAAGGCTTCACACCGGTAGCGCTGATCACCAAATCGGCCGCAATTTTTTGACCGTTCGACAGACGCACCGTCAACGGCGCATCTGTGGCTGGGTCGCCCAGCCCGATCGCCTCGCTCAACTTGGCGAGCAAGCCGGGGTTGGTGCTGCCACTGGGCACAATCGCCTCCACCTTGGCGCCGGTGAACACATGTACGCCTTTGGCCTCGCACCAGTCACGGATCATGCCGCCGGCCACCGGGCCCATCATGCGCGGCACCATGCGGTCGCCCATTTCCACCACACTCAAGTCCACGCCGCGTGACGCCAAGGCTTCCATGATGATGCAGCCAATGAAGCCAGCGCCCATTTGCAGCACGCGTGCGCCGGGTTGGGCCAAGGCCATGATGGCGCGTGCGTCATCCAGCGTCCAGCAGGGGTGCACGCCTGCACTGTCGATGCCCGGAATAGGTGGACGCACCGGGCGTGACCCGGTGGCGATCAGCAAGGTGTCAAAGCCCAAGGTGCTGCCGTTGTCGAGCACGACGTGGCGTGCGGCCACATCCACCGATTCGGCGCGCGCCGTGACCTGCGTCACGTTCAAGTGCTTGAAATGGCCTGCGGTTTTACGCAGATAGGTGCCACGCTCGTCGATGTTGCCGATCAGCAAGTACGGAATGGCCATGCGCGAATACGGCGGCTCAGCCTCATCGCCCACCAGGGTGATGCGGTCGTGGGGCGCGTGCTTGCGGATGGTTTCTGCGGCAATCACGCCTGCTGGGCCGGCACCAAGAATGACGTGATGGGTCATGACTTACAGCCTCAAAGTCCAAGGCGTTGCTTGGTGGCAGCGGTCGGGCGACCGTCTTTGTCCCAACCGCGCACGTCGTAGTACTTGGGCAGCATCTGCGGCAGCATGCTGACCTTGCCTTTGGCCGGACCGGTCTTGGCCGCTTCGGTCAACAAGCGCTTGGGCAGGCTGTCGTCTTTGGAGGTGAAGCCGGCGGCGTTGTTGAACTCGCGCTCCATGTTCCAAATGCGCTCGCCAATTTTTTCCAGCTCTTCGGTGGTGTAGTCCTCGTTGCAAGCGGCTTGCATTTGCGGTGCCAAGTCGGCCAGCCCCCACGCAAAGGTGGTGAAGATGCACAAGCCCGACGAGTCAAACGCAGCGGTCGCGTCTTGGAAGGCTTTGACCAACTCGGGCTTGCCCTCGTGTTCCAGCGGATCGGTCTTGACGGGAATGCCCAACACTTCTGAGGCGATGGTGTAGCCCCGCAAATGACAGGCACCCCGGTTGGAGGTGGCATAGGCCAAGCCAATGCCTTGGATGGCGCGGCCGTCGTAGGCCGGGAACTCTTGACCTTTGACGCTCATGCTGAGGTCGGGGTGGCCGTATTTTTCGGTCAGGCGTTTGGAGCCCTGCCCAATCTCTTTGCCAAAGCCTCTGCCATTGACGGTCTCTTCAGCAAAGAAGGCCAGGGCGTGGGCCGAGCCAAACTTGGCGTCGATGCCCAGCTGCTCTTGGGTGAGCACGCCCATTTCGTACAACTCCATCACCGCACCCACGGTGGCCCCGAAGCTGATGGGGTCGATGCCCTCTTCGTTGCACAGCAGGTTGGCGTACTGCAAGGCTTCCAGGTCGTTCACGCCGTTGGCCGCGCCCAAAGCCCAGGCCGCTTCGTACTCCAAGCCGCCGGACGCGCCCCAGTACTGCGGTTTGTTTTGCACGGTGAAGTGGGTTTCGTCCATCTTGCTGATGCGCCCGCAAGCGATGGTGCAACCAAAGCAAGCTTGGTTGGTGACCAGGTGTTTTTTGCCGTCGCTCTCGCGCGGGGTGGCCATGGCTTCAGCCGAAATATCCTTGGCACCCTCGAACTGCACATCGCGGTGGTTGCGCGTGGGCAAGGCGCCCACCTCGTTGATGACGTTCATCAGCACCTGGGTGCCATAGGCGGGCAAGCCTTGGCCTGTGACCGCGTTGTCGGCCAAGATTTTTTTCTTTTCAGCCGTGACTTTCATGAAGGCCTTGGGATCGCGCACATTGCCCACGCCCAAGGTGCCACGCACCGCCAAGGCTTTGAGATTTTTGCTGCCCATCACAGCGCCCACGCCCGAGCGGCCCGCCGCACGGTGCAAGTCGTTCACCACCGAGGCGTAGAGCACATGGTTCTCGCCCGCTTTGCCGATGGACGACACGCGCACCAGCGGGTCTTGCAAGGTCTTTTTGAGGTGGGCTTCGGTCTCCCACACGCTCTTGCCCCAGATGTCAGCGGCGTCTCGCAACTCGGCCACGCCGTCGTTGATGTAGAGGTAAACCGGCTTGGGCGACTTGCCTTCGCAAATCACCATGTCCCAGCCCGCCATCTTGAGTTCGGCCCCAAAGTAGCCACCCGAGTTCGAGCAGGCAATGGCGCCCGTCAATGGACCCTTGGTGATGACGGTGTAGCGCCCGCCCGTGGAGGCCATGGTGCCGGTCAGCGGGCCGGTGGCCCAGATGAGTTTGTTGTCGGGTGACAGCGGGTCTACCTTGGGGTCGATTTCGCTGATGAGGTATTTGGAGCCCAAGCCACGCGAGCCCACGTAGTCGCGCGCCCATTGCATGTTCAGGGGTTCGCTCTTGACGGTGCCTGCGGTGAGGTTGATGCGGAGTATTTTTCCAGCCCAAGTCATGATGTGTTCTCCTGGTGTTGGCTCAAGCGGCAGACGCTTGGTTGCCCAATTTGTTGGCCCACTGCTTCATCTTGTCCAGACCCGTCCAGTTGGCGTCGACAAAGGTGATGGCGCCGGTGGGGCAGGCCGATGCGCAAGCGGGGTCACCACCGCACAAATCGCACTTTTGCACTTTGCCGGTTTCTTGCACGTAGTTGATGGTGCCGAAAGGGCAGGCAATGGTGCAGACCTTGCAGCCCACACAGGTGGTCTCGTTGACCACCATCGCGCCGGTGGTTTTGTCTTGCGTGATGGCCTCCACCGGACAGGCGTGCAAGCACCACGCCTCGTCGCACTGGGTGCAGGTGTAGGGCACTTTTTTGCCGGTCTCGTGAAAGTCAAACACCTTGATGCGCGACTTGGCAGTGGCAAAGGTGCCATAGTTCTCGAACGAGCACGCCATTTCGCACTGCAAGCAGCCGGTGCATTTGTCGGGGTTGATGTGCAAGATTTTTTGCATCTGGTTCTCCTGGATCAGGGATGGTGAACACCCCTTCTCTATGAATGGGTATGCATAGGATTTTGGGAAGCCTAGGTAGTCGACCTCCTAAGGACAAACCCTTGAAATCTGTCATCGGACACAAAAAAGCCCACACGGTGGTGGGCTAGGGCTCTGTGCCGTGACAAGGCACGCTGAAAGCGGCTCTATTTGTTGGCGTTCGGAAAAAACAAGGTCTCGCCGCCGACCTTGTAGCTGGCGATATTCGTCTGTCCAGCAGGCGAGGTCACCCAGTCCACAAACTTCTGCGCCATGTCGGCTTTGACGTGGGGGTGCTTGGCGGGGTTGACCACCATCACGCCGTATTGGTTAAACAACTGTCTGTCACCCTCGACCAAAATTTGCAAGTCTTGCCGGTTCTTGAAGCTCAACCAGGTGCCTCGGTCCGTCAGCACATACGCACCGATCGACGCCCCCATGTTGAGTGCCGGGCCCATGCCACAGCCACACTCTTTGTAGCCCGCGCCTTTGACGTCTAAACCCGCTTGTTTCCAATAGCGCAGTTCAGCGGCGTGGGTGCCGCTCTTGTCGCCGCGTGAAATGAAAGGGGCTTGTGCAGCGGCTACTTTTTGCAGCGCAGACACGATGTCTTTGCCGCGTGTTTTGGCGGGGTCATTGGCAGAGCCCACCAGCACAAAGTCGTTGTACATGACGGGGAAACGTTTGACGCCGAAGCCATCGGCGACAAACTTTTCTTCTGCCGCTTGGTCATGCACAAACAGCACGTCGGCGTCGCCACGGCGGCCCATGTCCAAAGCCTGGCCCGTGCCCAGTGCCACCACCTTGGCTTCGATCCCGGTGGCTTGCTTGAAGGCGGGCAGCAGGTGCGCAAACAAACCCGACTGCTCGGTCGAGGTGGTGGAGGCCATCACGATCGACGGTGTGCTTTGCGCCCCCACATGGCCTGCGCACAAAGCGCCCGCCAAGGCCAAACAAGCGATGAGATGTGAACGACGGTTCATACCAATTCTCCTTTTAAAAACAAATGGGCTTGGGGGTGGCTGTGGACCAAGGCTTGGTTGAAAAAATGGTCGGCAGGCAAGTCGGCCAAAACTCGGCCCGCCTCCAGATACACCACGCGTGTCGCCAAGCGTTTGACTTGGCCTAAGTTGTGGCTGCTGAACAGCAAGGTGGCCTGCGATGCGCTCACCCACTCGGCCACCAAACGTTCGACATCGCGCTTGGCATGTGGGTCTAGGCTTGAGGTTGGTTCATCGAGCAACAACACATCGGGCTGCAAAGCCCAAGCCCGAGCCAAGGCCAAGCGCTGCTGCTGACCGCCAGACAAGGTGCGGGCCGAACGCTGGGCGACATCTTGCAAACCGACACGCTGCAAGGCTTGCGCAGCCAGCGTGTGTGCTTGGCCCCAAGGAACGCCCTGCAACCACAAACCCCACACCACAAAGCGCAGCACGCTGGTGCGCAGCATGTGGGGACGTTGAAACACCATGGCTTGCCGCGCTCCTGGGTTCGCTTGGACTTGGCCCTTCGACGTGGGCAACAAACCATGGGCCACCCGCAGCAAGGTACTCTTGCCCGATCCATTGGCGCCCACCAAAGCGACCCGCTCACCCGGCTGCACGGACAACTGCACATCGCGCAACGCGACATGCGCACCGAACTGCACCGAGACGTGTGTGAGATTCAAAATGGCTTGGGTCACAAGACCACCCCTTGCACAGGGCTGCTGATTGCGCCATCGACGCCTTGACGCCACCGGCGCAGGGCAGAAATACCCACATTGAGCAACAGCACCACCGCCAACAGCACCAAGCCCAAGGCCAGCGCCAAAGGCAAATCGCCCTTGCTGGTTTCCAGTGCAATTGCCGTGGTCATGACACGGGTGAAGCCTTCGATGTTGCCGCCCACCACCATCACAGCGCCGACTTCAGACACGGCACGCCCGAACGCGGCAATCAGCACGGTGAGCAAGGCATAACGCTCGTCCCAAGCCAGCAACAGACTGCGCATCCAAGTTCGGGCCCCCAAGGATTGCAATTGCTCACCGTGGTTGCGTTCCGCATCCTCCACGCATTGGCGCGTCAATGCGGTGACCACGGGCAAGACCAACACCGCTTGCGCCAGCACCATGGCCTTGATGCTGAACAGCCAGCCCAAAAAACCCAAAGGGCCGCTGCGTGACAGCAGCAAATAGACCAACAGCCCCACCACCACCGACGGCAAAGCCAGCAAAGTGTTGAGCACGGTCAGCACCGAATCGCGCCCCGCAAATCGGGCCACGCCCAGCCAGGCACCCAACACCACGCCGGCCGTGCAAGCCATGCTGCACGCGAGCAAACTCACCCACAGCGAGCGTCCGACAATGGACCACAGCACGGGATCAAAATGAAACAGGAGTTCCAGCGCAGACCATGCGCTGTCAGAGAAAGAATTCATCAGATTCAAAAAAGTTGCGTTATCGTAGTCAGGCTCTCAATACCCTGCCATATGAAGTCTCGTGCATAGCGTCCAACTCCACTACACCCTCAACCACCGTGACGACACCAGCCCTGCTGGCGATGCGGGGCTGTTGCGTCACCCGCTGATGGCGCTGCTGCAAGCGGTGGCGCAACGTGGTTCGATCTCGGCGGCGGCGCGCGACTTGGGCCTGTCTTACCGCCATGTGTGGGGCGAGCTCAAGCGCTGGGAAGACGTGATGGGGCAAGAGCTGATCGTGTGGGAGAAAGGGCAATCGGCCAAGCTGACGGAGTTCGGCACCAAGCTGATGTGGGCCGAACGCCAAACCCAAGCCCGCTTGGCGCCGCAGATTGAAGCTCTGCGGGCTGACCTAGAACGCACCTTTGCGGTGGCGTTTGA
>CANFJA010000080.1 GCA_947447235.1 Comamonadaceae bacterium | reverse complement strand
GTCATGGAGGGCAATGCATGCGCCGCAGCGCATCAGGCCTGCAAGGCAGCCCACATGTCTTTGTCGCGCTCGGCTGTCCAGATGCGGGGGTTTTTGATGCCTTGGGCCTCGTCGTAGGCGCGACTCACGTCAAACGGCAAGCAGTGTTCGTAGATGAACACATGGCCAAAGATCGGGTCCATGCTTTGGCGCGTCAACGCCATCGACGCTTTGAGGTCCAGGCCTTGTTTGGCGGCTTCTTTGCCGCAGCCAAACAAGGTTTCCACCCAGCGCTTGGTGTAGTCCAAGGCTTTGTTGACGTTGGCTTGGCCCATCATGGCTTCGCCGCGTCCGGGCACGATGGCCTCGGCGTTCAAGGCACGCAAGGCTTCGAGCGTGGCGGGCCATTCTTCAAGCTGGGCATCACCGGTGTACACACCGGCTTCGTACTCCACCAGGTCGCCACTGAACAGCACTTTTTCGGCCTCGACCCAGGCAATCGTGTCGCCACGGGTGTGGCCCGCACCGGGATGCCAGATGTCGACCTTCACACCGCCAAGGTCGATGCACAAAGAGCCTTGACGGCCCGGCTGGCCGTCGCCCACCACCATCGTCGGCCAAGTCAAACCCGGAATGCCTTCAACACCACGGAACAAACGTGGGAAGCGCTCGATCTCGCTTTGCATGTCTTGCGCGCCACGCTCCACGATAAGTTCATACGTGCCACGGCTGGCAATGACCTCGGTCGCACCTTCGGCGGCGTAAGCGCTGGCCCCCAACACACGCACCGCGTGGTAGTGGGTCAACAGCACGTACTTGATGGGCTTGTCGCTGATGGTGCGGATTTTCGCGATCAGGTCGCGCGCCATGGCGGGTGTGGCGGTGGCGTCGCTGACCAAAATGTATTTGTCGCCAATGATCACGCCCGAGTTGGGGTCGCCCTCTGCGGTGTAGGCCCAGCAATGGGGGCTGAGCTGCTGGAAGGTGATTTTTTTCTCGTCCAAGTCAGCTTGGCTGGCAAAGGCTTTGGTGGGCGCGGTGGACATGGAAGTGTCTCCTGGTTGTATGGGCACCGATTTTAACTAATCGAAATGCGTTACGGATGGGTAAATTTCTAGACCGGCGCAGACAGCCCGCGCTCGAGCATGGCAATCACCTCGTCGGCAAATGCCGCATAGCTGATCGGCCCGCCTGGGCGCAGCCAGGTGAAGGTCCAGTTGATCATGCCAAACAACATCATGGTGACCGCCGTTTGGTTGGCCGGATTCAAGCGCTCTGGATAAGCCCGTTTCAAAAAGCGGGTGAAGGCCGCCACCACGTCGCGCTGGCGGGCCACGATCAAGGCGCGTTGTTCTTCGCCCAAAAACTTGGTGTCGCCCAGCAAGGCCACATGGCGCGTGGCTGAGTTTTCATACTCTTGCAAAAAGCGCCGCACCAACTCGTGCAATGCAGCGCGGTCGTCCAAGTCGCGCCGCTGCGCCACCGCTTCAGATTCGCCAATCAGTGCCAACAGGCGTTGGGTGTACCGGTCGAGCAAGTCAAACAAAATCGCTTCTTTGCTCTCGTAATAGTGGTACAGCCGCGCTTTGGAGGTGCCGCCCGCAGCGGCGATGGTGCTCATGCTGGTGGCGGGGTAGCTGCCATCGGCAAAGCATTGCGCAGCGATGTCTAAGATTTCGTCGCGCTTGAGGTCGTGGGAGGCTGATTTGGGGCGGGCCATGGCTCACATTCTGCCAGCCACCTCACATTTGTTGCCCAGGGACTTGCCAGCACAACCAGGCCTCATCGCCTGCAAAACGTGCCCATGCCTCCACCACCAAACGCTGCAAAGGGTGGACGACGACGCATTGGCCTGGCAACAAAATCCAATCGGCCTCTTTTGCACAAGCATGTGGGCCATCAAAGGTGCCCCAAACACGCCCACGCACGACCTGCAAACGTGCCACCTGCGTGGCATACACACTCAAGGCCTGACCACGCGGCACAGTCCAACAGGCAGCGACATCCAACAGCAAAGGCGAAGCATCCGAGAAACACATGGCAATCACTCCAAGCGCCACAAGCGTGACAAGGCGTCTCATGGTGTGTGGTTTGGCGTGCATCGTCCAATGAAAAAACGCCTCTCGTTTGATACCCACAACGCATCAATCGGAGCCTTGTTTCCCGTTACGCTTGGGAGCCCACTGCAACAGGACCACTATGTCGCCGCCTGCTCGCCCCTTGTTACGCACACGTCCATTGACGGTTGGCAACTTGCGCGCCTTTGAGACGGTGGCACGTCACCGCAACTACCGACTGGCCGCCCATGAATTGGCGCTCACGCAATCAGCGGTGAGTCGACAAATTCAAGCTTTTGAACAAGAGTTGGGCGTGCGACTGTTTGCCCGCCACACGCGCGCGGTTGAACTCACGGCCGATGGCGTGGAGTTGCTCGCCTCGGTGGGCAGCTTGTTAGAGCGGCTAGATTTGACGGTGCGCCAAATTCGGCACAAGGCCAGTCGACAAACCGTGTCGATCACCACCTTTGCGTCTTTCTCATCGATGTGGTTGATTCCTCGGCTGGAAATGTTCCAACGTGCGCACCCAGAAATCGACATCCGCGTCGAAGCGTCAGACCACGCCGTCGACCTTGAGGCCTCAGGCATCGACATCGCTTTGCGCTATGGGCCAGCATCACGCATGCCCGCACATGCGCAGCGCCTCTTTGGCGAACAACTCACGCCCATGGCCAGTGCTTGGTTGTTGAAAAACTCGCAGACTGTGCGCACCGCCCAAGACCTGCAAGGCTTCAGCTTGATTGAGTCGATAGACGCCAACCACAGCCACCTCGACTGGTTGACTTGGCAGCGCTGGTTTGAAACCCATCAACTGGGTCACTTGCAACCCAAGCGGTGGTTGCATTTCAACTATTCCTACCAAATGGTTCAGGCTGCCATGAGCGGACAAGGGGTGGTGCTGGCACGGCTGCCTTTGGTGGCAGAAAGTTTGGCCAATGGTGATTTGGTGGAGGTGTTGCCGCAAGACCGCACAGAGTCTCCCATGGCCTATTGGCTGATCGTCAATCCGCGCAGCTTGAATCGACCTGAAACCAAAAACTTCAGTTTATGGCTGACCGAGCAGGCGCTTGCCACGCGTCGCACCATAGGCGAGAAAGACGCCGTGGCGTGAGGGCCATTCAGCCCATGGGCCAAACCACGCCGTTGTCGTTCAACAGCGCATCCAGCGGCATGTCGTGGGCTTCGGGCATCAAATCAGGAATAAAGCCATGGGTAAAGCCCAAACCCGCAGTGAAAGGCTTGGGCTGCAACGTAGCCAAGGTGCGGTCGTAAAAACCGCCGCCATAGCCTAAGCGAAAGCCGCCGGGTCCATAGCCCACGCAGGGCACGAACAACAAAGTGGGCACGATCACTTCGGTGTCTTTGGGCTTGGGAATGCCGTAAGCGTCTTCTTCCATCGGACAGCCGGGGTACCAGACATGGAAGGTGAGGGTCTTGTGGGCTTTGTCGACCACCGGCAGGCCAATGCGACGGCGCTGCGGTTGGTCGAGCAACTCGCCGTCTTCTTTCCAACGGTGCAAGGCGGGCAAGGGGTCAAACTCGCCTTTGATGGGCCAGTAAGCACCGATGACCGCATCGGGACGGTCAAACAACCATATGCGCATCACGCGCTGTAGCAGATCGGCCCGCTCCAGCCTGTCGGGCAAATTCAAACGCTCTTCAATGAGCTGCTGGCGCAAAGTTTTTTTGTCCACAGATAATCAGTGCATGAAGTTGTCTGTCATTGTGTCATTGTTTGCTGGGGTGTTTTTAGCCCTGTCCCTCTCCCAACCCACGGCGATGGCCGCTTCAGTGAGGACCGATGCCAAGGCAGACGCGGTCATCACGGACATGGCCGACGCCTACAAGCGCGGCGACCGCAAACGCTTGAGCGCCCTGTTGCCGCAAGCCAAAGGCCACCCGCTAGAGCCCTGGGCCGCTTACTGGGAACTCAAAGCCCGCTTGGACGAGGCCAGCTCGCAAGAGGTGCGCAGCTACCTCAGCCGCTATGCAGGCACCTACCAAGAAGACCGCTTGCGCAACGACTGGCTGCTGCTGCTGGGCAGCCGCCGCGACTGGAGCACCTTGGCCGATGAGCACCCGCATTACCGCATGCGCGACGACCGCGAACTGCGCTGCTACATCTTGACCGTGGAGTTGTTGGAGAAAGGCGTCCAAGCCAATTCCGGCATGGCCGACGAGGTGCGCCGCAACTGGATGGCCATGCGCGAGGCCGATGACGGCTGCACGCTGGCTGCAGACCGCTTGTATTTCAACAAGCAATTCACGGCCTTGGACATTTGGCGCAAAGCACGTTTGATGATGGAGCACAACCGCCCGCGCACCGCGCGCAACGCGGTGCAGATCGTGGCCCCCGATGCCAGCGCTGCGGTGCAAGACATTTACGCCAACCCCGTGAAATATTTAGCCCGCCACATTGCAGCGCCTCAAAAAGTCCGCCAAGAGTTGGTGGTGTTGGCCTTGGTCAAAGTGGCCAGCACCGACGCGGATGCCGCCGCCAAGTTGATGAAAAACAAATGGCAGCCCTACCTCACCACCGAAGAACGCCACTGGATCTGGGGCGTGATTGGCCGTCAATCGGCCATGCACTTGGACGAAGACGCCCTGGAGCACTTTGCGCGCGTGTCTCACGACAAAGACCTCAACGACGACATGCTGGGCTGGAAAACACGCGCCGCCTTGCGCGCCGGCAACAGCCCCAAGTGGGCCGTGGTGGAGTCGAGCATTCAAGCCATGAGCGCTGAAGCACGGCGCGACCCCACTTGGGTGTATTGGTACGCGCGCGCCTTGTTGGCGCGCAAACGCGTGACGCCACAGCTCCAGCAAGAGGCCACCGCCGCGCTCGAAGGCATTGCAGGCGTGCGCGGTTTTTACGAGCAATTGGCACTCGAAGAGTTGGGCCGCAAAGTCACCGCACCCGCACGCCCGGCTCCGCCCACGGTGGAAGAGATGGAGGCAGCACGCAACAACCCCTCGCTGCAACGTGCGCTCTACGCCATCGCCATGGGCTTGCGCTCTGAAGGTGTGCGCGAATGGAATTACGCCACCAACCTGGTCAATGCCCAAGGCCAAAGCGGCTTGATGAGCGACCGCGAGTTGCTGGCTGCCGCGCAACTGGCCTGCGACCACCAGGTCTGGGACCGCTGCATCAACACCAGCGACAAGACGCGCCAGGTGATGGACTTTGAGCAGCGCTTTCCCATGCCCTTCAAAGACAGCGTGCTTGCGCGCACACGCGACATCAACCTCGACCCAGCCTATGTGTATGGCCTGATTCGCCAAGAAAGCCGCTTTGTGATGGACGCCCGCTCTGGCGTGGGCGCCTCGGGCCTGATGCAGGTCATGCCCGCCACCGCCAAATGGACGGCGCGCAAGATTGGTTTGAGCAATTTCACCCCCAACCAAATCACTGACCGCGACACCAACATCGCCATCGGCACTGGCTACTTGAAGTTGGTGCTCGACAGCTTTGAAGGCTCCATGCCCTTGGCCGCTGCCGCCTACAACGCAGGCCCGAGCCGCTCACGCCGCTGGCGCGCCCCCAACGACGGCACGGGCCCTGTCTTGGAAGGTGCGATTTGGGCCGAGAACGTGCCCTTCAATGAAACCCGCGACTATGTGAAAAAAGTGTTGTCCAACACCACCAACTACGCAGCACTCATCACCGGGCAGCCTCAGTCCCTCAAAGCCCGTCTAGGCCAAGTGGGCCCGCGCAACGCCAGCGCACCTTCTGAAAACCTCGACCTGCCCTGACATTCATGTTTGAATGGGCAGCGCTCAGAGAGTCATCACTCACCGAATTGAGCACTCAAACGGGCAGCGCTCAGTCGGTGCTGATGTTGGACTCTCGGACCACCCGGCCCCATTTGTCGAATTCGCTGGCGATGTATTTGTCGCTCTGCGCAGGCGAGCTCTTTTGCACCGTCAGCCCTTGCGCCTCCAAGCGTTGAAGCAGTTTGGGGTTGTCCAAGGCCTTGCCCACCTCGGCGCTGAGACGATCGAGCACCGCACGCGGCGTGTCGCGTGGTGCCACCACGGCAAACCAAGTGGCGGCTTCAAATCCCGGCACCCCCGCCTCTGCCACGGTGGGCACATCGGGCGCTGCGTTGGAGCGCTGGGCGCTAGAGATCGCCAAGGCCGTGAGCTTGCCGCTTTTCACCAAGGGCATGGACGCCGGCACGTTGGAGAACATCCACTGAATTTGGTTGCCCATCAAGTCGGTCAAGGCCGGTTGCTCGCCCTTGTAGGCAATGTGCGTCATGCGGGTGTTGCTCATGATCTCGAGCAACGCCCCCGCCATGTGGGGCGAGGTGCCCACCCCGCCCGAGCCAAAGTTGAGCTGGCCTGGGCGCTCTTTGGCGCGGGCCAGCAACTCGGGCAGTGTCTTAGCGTTGAGGCTCGGATGACTCACCAGCAGCATGGGCGAGCTGCCCACTTGGCTGACGCCCGCAAACGCGGTCAGAGGGTTGAAGGCCGCACTCTTGTTGAGCAAGGGCACCACTGCCAGCGTGGTTTGCGTGCCCATCAACAGGGTGTGTCCATCTGGGGCCGCGTTGGCCACGTATTTGGCACCGACGATGCCGCCTGCACCCACCCGGTTCTCCACCACCACCGTGTGCTGCATGCCCTCGGCCATTTGTGCCGCCAAGGCGCGCGCCACGTTGTCAACGCCGCCGCCAGCCGCAAACGGCACCACCAAGGTGATGGGTTTGCTGGGCCAGGGGTCTGCGGCCCAAGCGGGCCAAACCAACGCGCAGGCAGCCGCCCAAAGGATCAGGCCTCTTGGCCACGTGCAGGCTTGGCGCACATCGGCACGCGATGGGGGGCGGTGTGGATGGGGCACGGGTGTCTCCTCTCATGGGATGAAATAGCTGGGCTGGCCTGAACTTAACTGACACAGACCGGGTCTGGCTGAACAAAATAGGACACCGATGCATGGGCCGCCCTTGAAATGTCACAAACATGCCCTAAAATTAGCACTCAATGGGGTCGAGTGCTAACAATCCGCACCCGGCACCAGGTAATTTCAATCCTTTAGTTCCAATTTGGAGATGCAATGAAACTTCGTCCTCTCGGCGATCGCGTGATCGTTAAACGTATCGAAAGCGAAACAAAAACCGCTTCTGGCATCGTGATCCCTGATTCCGCTGCTGAAAAGCCCGATCAAGGCGAAATCCTGGCCGTTGGCCCAGGTAAGAAAAATGACAAAGGCGAGTTGATCGCCATGAACGTCAAAGTTGGCGAACGCGTGCTGTTCGGCAAGTACAGCGGCCAAACCGTCAAAGTCGACGGTGAAGAACTGTTGGTCATGAAAGAAGAAGACCTCTTCGCCGTGGTCGCCTAATCAAATATCTGGAGAATTCAAAATGGCAGCAAAAGACGTAATTTTCGGCGGCGAAGCCCGCGCACGCATGGTTGAAGGCGTGAACATTTTGGCCAACGCGGTCAAAGGGACTTTGGGCCCCAAGGGTCGCAACGTGGTGCTCGAGCGCTCTTTCGGCGCCCCCACCGTGACCAAGG
>CANFJA010000079.1 GCA_947447235.1 Comamonadaceae bacterium | reverse complement strand
GGGCTGAGGCACTTGGTCTGTGGCTGGGCCAAAGCTGGGGCGAGTATTTGGGCGCTTTGTCAGGCGGTATCTACCTGCCGTTTGAATTGCAGCACTTTTGGCATGCCCCCTCCGTTGGAACGGCAGTGGTCATTGCCCTCAACCTCGCCATCGTGGCTTACCTGTGCCACCATTTGTGGCGACGCCGCCCCCCAACGCTATGACCGACATCCTCACGCTCACCATGAACCCAGCCTTGGATGTGCTGTCCACTTACGACAAAGTGGAAAGCACGCACAAGATGCGCTGTGGCCCCGCGCTCAAACACCCCGGGGGCGGCGGCGTCAACGTGGCGCGCGTGCTGCATCGCTTGGGCGCCTCGTGTGTGGCGGTCTATCCCGCAGGGGGCGTCACCGGGGAGCGCCATCGCCAACTCCTGCACGCGGAGAAGGTGCGCAGCCACATCGTGCCCATTGCGCAAGAAACCCGCGAAAGCTTTTCGGTGCACGAACTCAGCAGCGGCCAAGACTTTCGCTTTGTGCTGCCCGGGCCAAGCTTGAGCGACCCAGAGTGCCAAGCTTGTTTTGACCACGTGGCCGCCCATGGCCCCAAGCACCTGCTGGTCTTGAGTGGGGGCTTGGCGCCGGGCGTGCCGGACGATTTTTATGCCCGCCTGAGCCAATGGGCCAAGTCGCGCGGGCTGCGCGTGGTGATCGACACCCATGGCCCAGCACTCACCGCCGCCTTGCGTGTGGGGGTCTATGCCTTTAAACCGAGCTTGCGTGAATTGCGCGACCTCACCGGTCTGGCGCTGCCCGACACAGCCTCTCAAAAGGCGGCGGCGCAAGCCCTCATTCACAGTGGGCAGGTGGAGGTGGTCGCCTTGACCTTGGGCGAAGACGGTGCCATGTGGGTCACGGCCCAACACGCGCTGCTGGCAGAGAGCTTGCCCGTCAACGTGCGCACCACCATCGGTGCGGGCGACAGCTTTGTCGGTGGCTGGCTGTGGTCTTGGCTGCAAGGCCACGATGCGACCCTGCAATTTCGCACCGCCATGGCCGCCAGCGCTGCCGCCTTGTTGGGTGAAGGCACCTCACTGTGCCAGGCCGATGATGTGCACCGCCTCATGGCCGATGTGCAGGTGCGCGAGATTTAATTTTTTTCAATCGCACTGTCGCAAGCTTCACAAGCCTGAATCAGGCGCAGGGCTAACATCGGCCGACCCCAAGGAGACCCCCATGCCCGTGATCACCAACATCGAAGACCTGCGCGTTTTGGCCGAAAAGCGAGTCCCTCGCATGTTCTACGACTACGCCGATTCGGGCAGTTGGACCGAGAGCACCTACCGCGCCAACGAAAGCGATTTTCAAAAAATCAAGTTGCGCCAGCGCGTGGCGGTGAACATGGAAAACCGCAGCACCGCCACCCAGATGGTCGGCGTGCCCACCAAAATGCCTGTGGCCATTGCACCCGTTGGTCTGACCGGCATGCAAAGCGCGGATGGCGA
Organism: Comamonadaceae bacterium; assembly: GCA_947447235.1. Lineage (GTDB taxonomy): Bacteria > Pseudomonadota > Gammaproteobacteria > Burkholderiales > Burkholderiaceae_C > Limnohabitans. Next base: position 6,164 of record CANFJA010000079.1, on the reverse strand, counting down.
AATCAAGGCCGCTCGGGCCGCCGAGAAATTTGGCATTCCCTTCATCTTGTCGACCATGAGCATTTGTTCAATAGAAGACATTGCAGAACACACCAGCACCCCCTTCATGTTTCAGCTCTACATGATGCGCGACCGCGAAGCCATGGCCAACATGATTGAGCGCGTGCGCCAAGCCGGTTGCAGCGCCTTGGTGCTCACGCTCGACTTGCAGGTGATTGGCCAACGCCACAAAGACCTCAAAAACGGCCTCACCGCCCCACCCCGCCCGACCCTAGCGAACATCTTGAACCTGATGACCAAACCGCGCTGGTGCTTAGGCATGGCCGGCACACGGCGTCACACCTTTGGCAACTTGGTGGGCCACGTCAAAGGCGTGAGTGACATGAACTCACTCTCGGCCTGGACCAACGAGCAATTCGACCCACGCCTGTCGTGGGCCGATGTGGCCTGGGTCAAACAGCAATGGGGCGGCAAGCTGATCCTCAAAGGCATCCAAGACGTGGAAGACGCCAAACTCGCCGTGCAAAGCGGCGCCGATGCGCTGGTGGTCAGCAACCACGGCGGCCGTCAGTTGGATGGTGCGCAATCGAGCATCGAAGCCTTGCCCGCCATCGTGGCGGCGGTGGGCTCAGACATCGAGGTGTGGATGGACGGCGGCATCCGTTCAGGCCAAGACGTGCTCAAGGCCTGGGCCTTGGGCGCACGCGGCACACTGATTGGCCGCGCCATGGCCTATGGCCTGGGCGCCATGGGCGAAGAAGGGGTGAGCAAAGCGCTGCAAATCATCCACAAAGAACTGGATGTGACCATGGCGTTTTGCGGCCACACCGACATCCACAACGTCGATCAAAGCATCTTGCTGCCCGGCACGTTTCCCAAGGCCTGAACAGGCATGGTGGCGAGGCGTTTGAACGCGCTTGGGCCACCCGCATGCTTTAGGAGTTGGCAGCTCACCTCAGTGCCGTGGGCAGCACATCACGGCTGGGTCTTGTCGCTCCACAACGCGCCACCCGTGGCCCAGTCTTGGCGCTTGATGTCGTAAAACAAAATGTCCACGCCATCGGGTTGACCGCCCAACACTTTGCAAGTCGCCTCGGTGATGGCTTTGGCCAGTTCGCGCTTTTGTTCCACGGTGCGGCCTTCGAACAAATCAATGCGGATGGTGGGCATCTGAGACTCCTGGGGGTTTGAAATGGCTGCGATTATGCTTGGAGGCTTGTGACCTCTCCCGCCCCCGACACGCCCCGCCTGCGCCGCATCGCCCACCTCGACATGGACGCGTTTTACGCTTCGGTCGAGTTGCTGCGCTACCCGCAGCTCAAAGGCTTGCCGGTGGTCATTGGGGGTGGCCGTCGGCGTGAAGACGACTTGCTTGGGCGCTTGCGCGAGGCCTACCCCGACCAAGAATGGTCCGAGGACCGTTTGGCCGACATCCCACTCGACTTCTTTCCGCGCATCGCGGGCTACACCGGGCGCGGCGTCATCACCACCGCCACCTACGCGGCACGGCAATTTGGCGTGGGCTCGGCCATGGGGGTGATGAAAGCCGCCAAGCTGTGTCCGGATGCCATCTTGCTGCCAGTGGACTTTGACCAATACCGCCATTACTCGCGCACCTTCAAAGCCCTCATCACCGACATCGCCCCGGTGATGGAAAACCGCGGCGTGGACGAGGTCTACATCGATTTCACCGACGTGCCCGGTGGCCAGCGCGAAGGCGGTCGCGTGCTGGCACGGCTGATTCAAAAAAGCATTTTCGACGCCACCGGCTTGACCTGCTCGGTGGGCGTGGCGCCCAACAAGCTGCTGGCCAAGATGGCCAGCGAGTTCAACAAACCCAATGGCATTTCCATCGTGTACGACAGCGACTTAGAAGCCATGATCTGGCCCCTGCCCTGTCGCAAGGTCAACGGCATTGGCCCCAAGGCCGAAGCCAAACTGGCCACACACGGCATTCACACCATTGGCGACTTGGCGCAACGCGAACGCCAGTGGCTGGTGGAGCACTTTGGCAAAAGCTACGGCGCCTGGTTGCACGACGCAGCCCACGGCCAAGACAACCGCCCGGTGGAGACCGAGAGCGAGCCGGTCAGCCTCAGCCGCGAAACCACGTTTGAACATGACTTGCACGCGGTGCGTGACCGCGCTGCGCTGGGGGCCATCTTCACCCGCCTGTGCGCGCAAGTGGCCGATGACTTGGCGCGCAAAGGCTATGTGGGCAAAACCATTGGTATCAAGCTGCGTTACGACAATTTTCAAAGCGTCACCCGCGACCTCACCTTGGCCACCCACATCGACCAAGCCGATGCCATCCGCCAAGCGGCGGGCAAGTGTTTGAAACGGGTGGATTTGTCGCGCCGCCTGCGCTTGCTGGGCGTGCGGGTGGGCTCGTTGATGAAACGCGAAGACTGGCAAGGCCTCAGCGCACAAGAAGCGGGCAGCGCTTATGAGGTGGAGGCTCAGACGGATTTGTTTTTTTCAGCGTCAGAGTGAGCCTGGGCACAACTCTCAAATTAAAACTGACTTGAAAGTAATTGATCGATATTAAAGGAAACTTTAATATCGGCACATTGCGTTCAACAAAATTTTCATATGTCGCGCATCTCAGGCAGTTACATCACATCCACCACCCTCAGTGAGCCCGTGCGTGCATTTGTGCCCCACGCTCTGCCGCCTAAAAATCCAAAATTGAGCCCTCAGGTTTGGATTGAGCGCAATGATGCCGCGCAAATGGCTTTGCAGCGGCTGTCAGCCGTTGCAGGACTGGTGCCCTCGGTCGATTGGCTGCTCTACAGCGCCATTCGGCAAGAAGCGCTGATGACGTCTCAGATCGAAGGCACACAGGCAAGCTTGGTGGATTTGTTTGACGAAGAGGCTGGACTAGCCATCAGCAACACCGACGATGTGCAGGAGGTAACCAACTACCTGCGGGCTTTTCAATGGGTGCAAACGCAATTACGTAGCCCCAAGGGCTTGCCCATCAGTGTGCGCATGCTCAGCCAAGCGCACCGTCTGCTGATGGACGGTGTTCGTGGCTCAGGCAAGCAACCAGGTGAGCTTCGAAAGTCGCAAAACTGGATTGGTGGAACACGACCAGGCAATGCCGTGTTTGTGCCACCTCCGGCCAAACAAGTGCCCGTATTACTGGCCGATTTGGAAAAATTTATTCATACAGAACTCACCGATTTACCCCCCTTGGTGCGTGTGGCCTTGGTGCATGCGCAGTTCGAGACGATTCATCCATACCTCGATGGGAATGGGCGCATGGGTCGTTTGCTGATCGCAGCTTTGCTGGAACATTGGCAGTTGCTGCCCGAACCTTTGATGTACGTGAGTGGCTATCTCAAACAGCATCAATCCGAGTACTACCGGCGCTTGTCCGCCATTCGAACAGATGGCGACTGGGAAGGATGGGTGCAGTTTTTTCTGGAGGCCGTGCAACACGCTGCCACACAGTCTGAACGTGCCGTGGTGGCGCTGGCCAGTTTGGTGGCTCATGACCGACGACGTTTGTTATCCCATCCCAAGGCCAATGCGGTGAGCTACCGCTTATTTGAGCTACTGCCCACCATGCCGCACCTGTCGGTCGAACGGGTGTGCGAGGCCGTGCAAACCACCTTTCCCACGGCAAACGCGGCTGTCAAGTTGTTAGAAGCGCTGGGCATATTGAGCGAACTGACGGGTCAGAAGAAGAACCGCACATTCAGCTACGCAGCCTATGTTGAATTACTCAGTCGATCAAGCGCGAAGTCGGGTTGATCCAAAGGATTCGACAGGCGTCAAACACCTCAAGTCATTGCCGGGCCGTGCGCACATTCGCTGGAGGCGACTGCGGGTGGCTGGTACGCCAGGGGTTGATGTCTAGGCCTCCACGGCGGGTGTAGCGCGCATACACCTCCAGACGCAGCGGCTGGCAGCGACGCCAAATGTCCATGAAGATGCGCTCCACGCATTGCTCATGAAATTCGTTGTGATTTCTGAAACTCACGATATAGGCCAGCAAGCCCGCCTGGTCAATTTGTGGCCCGCTGTAGCGGATGCGCACACTGCCCCAATCGGGCTGACCAGTCACCAGGCAGTTGCTCTTGAGCAGGTTGCTCGTTAAGGTCTCGGTCACCGGCGCTTCGTCCAAGTTGGCTTGCAACAGCTCGGGCGCGGGTTGGTAGTGGGTGCATTCCAAATCCAGCCGGTCCAAGCTCAGGCCATCGAGTTCATGCACGGGCTCGTGGTCAAACTGCTCGGGCAACACCAGTTGCACGCCCACACCTGCCAGCATGGGGCCGCCATGCCAAATGGCCGCGCTCAGGTCATGGCGCAGGCGGGCCAGCAACTCGTGCGTGTCGCCCAAGCGGGTGTTGTTGAAGCTGTTGAGGTAGAGCTTGAACGACTTGCTCTCGATGATGTGGGTCGATTCGGCGGGTACCGTGATGCGCGCCAGCGCCACCTGCGGCTTGCCGCGTGCATTGAGCCAACTCAGCTCATACGCCGTCCACAGGTCGGCGCCAAAAAACGGCGCTTGGCCTGCAATGCCGATTTCTTCGCGTTTGGTTTGACGCGGGATGGGAAACAGCAAGGACGGGTCGTACTGGTCCACATAGGCAGAGGCTTTGCCCAGCTGCGATTGTTCGGGGGTGTTGCTCATGGGGTGTTCGGCACTCATCTCACATTCAACTCAGCTTGCGACGAAACACCAAACGATCGGGCTCAGACACAGCGGCGTCATAGGCGTAGCCTTCCAGGTTGAAGCCTTGCAAGCCTTTGGGCGTTTTCACCTGATGCGTGACGGCATAGCGGGTCATCAAGCCACGGGCGCGCTTGGCCAAAAAGCTGATGATTTTGTACTTGCCGCCTTTGTAGTCTTCAAACACACAGTCGATCACGCGGGCCTTCAGGGCCTTGCGGTCCACCGCCTTGAAATACTCTTGCGAGGCCAGGTTCACCACGATGGGCTCGCGGGCATCACCCAAGCGGCTGTTGAGGTAATCGGCAATCTGTGTGCCCCAAAACTTGTACAGGTTGTGGCCTTGGTCGTTGGCCAAGGCCGTGCCCATTTCCAAGCGGTAGGGCTGCATCCAGTCGAGCGGGCGCAACACGCCGTACAAGCCGCTCAAGATGGCCACATGGTCTTGCGCCCACGCCAAGTCTTTGGCGCTCAAAGTTTTGGCGTCCAAGCCTTCGTACACATCGCCATTGAACGCCAACACGGCTTGTTTGGAGTTCTTGGCGGTGAACTTGGGCGACCACGCTTGGTAGCGCGCCACATTCAGCGCAGACAAGGCATCGCTCAAGTCCATCAAGCTGGCGATGTCTTGGGGGGACTTGTCTTTCAAGATGTCGATCAAGGCCACCGACTGCTTCACAAACAAGGGTTGCGTGTGCGGCACATCGCCCGCAGGGGTGTCGTAGTCAAGGGCTTTGGCAGGGGACAGCAGAAACAACATAGGTCACTCAACAATGAAAAGCGTCAACAAAAGGCTTGCGCGCAAGCATGAATTATGGAGTGCAGCACGCCACGTGCCCAGGCGTGGGGTCTTGCCAGACCCTCAGTGCAAGTCAGTGGCCAACGAGGCCAGCGTGTCGGGCGCGATCAGGGTCTGCGCTGTGTAATACGGATGGTCGCAGCCCAACGCCACCGCAGCGCCTGCCTTCACCGCAGCACGCATGAGGTGTGTGAGCTCAAAGCGCACAAAGTGCACGGCAGAGGTTTTGTGGCTGCTGTCTCGGTCCAGGTCTTCGTCTACCGTGGCATAGACACGCGACTGGCCTTGCACCTGCACAAACACATGATCTTCGAACCCCATCAAGCGGGCCAGCGCACGTTCACGTTCATGCACATCGGGGTAGGCCAACATCAAGGTGCCCTTCCAGTGTGTCCCGGTGGGCACCAAGGGCAAGTAGGCCGCAATCTCTTGGGCAATGCCTTGTTCTTCAAACACTTTTTCAATGCGCAGCATTTCTTGAATTTGATAGCGAATGGTGGTCTCGCTCTCAAACTGCACATAGACATGCTCGCCCAGCGCCACACTGCGCAAGCGGCGGTGCGCACGCATCTCGTGTTGGTGGTCTTTGCGCCACGTGGCGTAGGCCTCCAAGGACATGAGGCTGTCAGGCGTGATGTGTCCCGTGATCTGCATGGCTGAGTCAATCCACCCAATCGTTCAAGG
>CANFJA010000078.1 GCA_947447235.1 Comamonadaceae bacterium | reverse complement strand
GACTGGAGTCCTTACACCTTCCACGAAGCGCTCAACCCCCACATGACGGCGGGCGCGGTGGCGCGTTATGCGTTCCCTAAATTTGGCAAACGCGTGGTGTATTTGACAGCCGACTACGCCTATGGCCACGAGATGGTGCGCGGCTTTGAACGCGCCGGTCAATCGCTGGGGGCCACCACCTTGGCCGACATCCGCCACCCGATTGGGGCTTCGGACTTCTCGGCCTTCTTGCCCCGCATCCAGGCGCTCAACCCCGACATCTTGGTGATGTGTAACTTTGGTCGCGACTTGCTCAACGCCACCAAGCAAGCCACCGACTTTGGCTTGAAAGAAAAGACCCGCATCATCACGCCCGTGCTGTTGTTCACCGCGCGCCAAGCCGGCGGTGCCGAGGTGTTTGACGGTGTGGTGGGTGGTACTTCTTACTACTGGGGCATCGAAGACAAAGTGCCAGCGGCCAAGGCCTTCAACGACAAGTACCGCAAGGCCTACAACGGTGCCGTGCCGACCGACTACGGCGCACTGGGCTACGCCGGTATCCGCAGCATCTTGCAAGGTGTGTTGGACGCCAAGACCACCGACGCCAACAAGGTCAGCGACGCCATGGGCCGCATGAAATACAACTGGTACAAGGGCGATCAGTACTACCGCAAGTGCGACCACCAGTCGGTGCAGTCGGTCATCATCGTCGAGTCCAAATCCAAGGGCATGAAAGACAAGAACGATGTGTTCAACGTGGTCAGCACCGACGCGCCGAACGAAGCGACCTTGCGCAGTTGCACCGAACTCGGCCACAAGGCCTAACACCGAACTCGGCCACAAGGCCTCAGGCGATCAGGAGAGAAGTCCCGTGACGGATATCACCCTTAATTTGTTCATGCTTCAGTTGGTCACAGGCGTGGCCTTGGGCGCGGTGTACGCGCTCTTGGCCATCGGCCTGTCGCTGATCTTTGGCATGTTGACCGTGGTGAATTTTGCCCACGGGGCTTTCTTCATGATGGGCGCTTTTTTAGGCGTTTATTTTTTGGGGCTCACGGGCAGCTTTGTGCTGGGGCTGATGATCGCGCCCCTCGTGGTGGGCGCCATGGGCTTGCTGGCCGAACGCTTTTTGGTGCGGCCCTTGTACGGGCGTGGCATCGATTACCCCTTGCTGCTGACCTTTGGTCTGTCGTATGTGTTGATCGATGTGGCACGCGTGTTGTTTGGCATCGAAGGTTTGCCATCCTCCACGCCCTCGGCTTTGCGGGGTGCGGTGAACTTGGGCTTTGGCCACTTTCCGCTCTACCGATTGTTTTTGATCGGTGCCACTGCGGTGGTGAGTGTGGGCTTGTGGCTGTTCCTAGAGAAGACGCGCTATGGCTTGATCATCCGCGCCGGGTCACGCGACTCAGAGATCGTGCGGGTGCTGGGGGTAGACATTGCCAAGGTGTGGTTCTTGGTGTTTGGCCTGGGCACGGCGATTGCCGGTTTGTCGGGCGTGCTGGCTGCACCCACGCGTGCGGTGAACCCTGAGATGGGCATTCCGGTGTTGGCCGAATCGTTTGTGGTCACCGTGGTCGGGGGCATGGGCTCGCTGCCGGGTGCTGTGGTAGCCGGGTTGTTGGTGGGGGTGGTGTTCAGCCTGACTTCGCTGTTTGCACCTGAATTCGCTGAGTTGTCGATCTTTGTGTTGATGGCCTTGGTGTTGTTGATTCGCCCACAGGGCTTCTTTGGCAAAGCAGGAGCGCTGGGATGAGTGATGTGTTCAAAGACAGCGTCAACTTTGTGGCGCGTCACCGGGTTGGCGCTGTGCTGGCCTTTTTGCTGGTGTTTCCGCTGCTCATGCCCTACGAGGCCTTGGCCGTGAACATCTTGATCTTTGGTTTGTATGCGGTGGGCTTCAACTTGGTGTTTGGTTACACCGGCATGTTGTCTTTCGGTCATGCGGCCTTCTTGGGTGTGGGAGGCTACCTCACCGGCATTTCGATGGTGTTCTTCAACCTGCATTGGTTGCCGGCCATCGTGGTGGGGGTGCTGGCGGCGCTGCTGGTGGGCCTGGTGATGGGCTACATCGCCATTCGCACGCGTGGCATTTACTTTTCAATGGTGACCTTGGCCTTAGGCCAGATCGTGTACTACACGTTTTACAAGGCCGAGAAGTGGACCGGCGGTGAAAACGGTTTTCGTGGCATCAAGCCCGAAGCCATTGACATCGGGCCGGTGCATCTGGACTTTTTGAACCCCATGTCCAAGTACTACATCTTGCTGTTCTTTGTCGCGCTGGCTTTGTGGCTGGTGTCGCGGGTGCTGGCGTCACCCTTTGGTTCGGTGATCGAGGCGATTCGTGAAAACGACAAGCGCACGGCTGCTTGCGGTTACGACGTGGACCGCGCCAAGTTGCTGGTGTTTGTCATCTCGGCTGGCATTTGTGGATTGGCGGGCTCCTTGCGCGCCTTGCATCTGTCGGTGGTGCCGGTGGATTCATTGCATTACTTGCAGTCGGGCCAGGCGGTGATGATGTGCCTGCTGGGTGGCATGGGCACCTTCTTTGGCCCGTTTGTGGGGGCCGGTGTGTTCTTGTATCTGGAAGACGTGGTGACCACGCTGACACGTTATTGGATGGCGGTGGTGGGCCTGTTGTTCATGGCCTTGGTGTTGTTTTTCCCGCGCGGCATTTGGGGCACTTGGATGCACACCCTGGTCAAGCGCGGTGTCTTGAAGGGAGTGCACGCATGACGGCCCCCGATTTTTTAGATGTGCGCAAGGTCAGCCGACACTTTGGCCACTTCAAGGCCTTGTCGGATGTGTCGGTGTCTTTTGCCCCCAACCAGTTGACCGCCATCATTGGCCCCAACGGTGCAGGCAAGAGCACCTTCTTCAATGTGCTCAGTGGCGCTTTGGCGCCCACCACGGGTGAGATCTTCTTTGAAGGTCACAACATCACTGGCTTGGCCCCGCACGAATACGCCCGACGTGGCATAGCCAAGAGCTTTCAAATCACCAATGTGTTCAAGCAACTCAGCGTGCACGAGAACGTGCGAGTGGCTGCGCAAATGCGCTACAGCCGCTTTGACATCCTCACGCCGCGCCACCAGTTGCGCGAAGCGATTGACGAAGCCGATGCTTTGCTCGAGCGCGTGGGCTTGATTCAGCTGCGCGACAAAACCGTGGCCGACTTGGCCCATGGGCAACAACGTTCTTTGGAAATTGCCATGGCCCTGGCCGCCTCGCCCAAGCTGCTGCTGATGGACGAGCCCACGGCGGGCATGTCGCCCCAAGAGACCGCCGCCATGATGGACTTGATTGTTCAGCTGGCCGAGGAACGCACCGTCATCTTGGTGGAACACAAGATGAAGCTGGTGATGGGGATTTGCGAACGTTTGATCGTGCTGCACCACGGTGAGTTGTTGGCCCAGGGCACACCCGAGGACATTCGCAACAACGACGAAGTGCGTCGTGTTTATTTAGGTCAGGGTTGATGATGACAACACACACACCGTTGTTGGATGTTCGCGGATTGAACGCCTGGTACGACCGCAGCCATGTGGTGCAAGACGTGTCTTTCCAAGTGCATGCGGGCGAGATCGTCACGCTGATGGGGCGCAACGGCGCTGGCAAAACCACCACCTTGCGCACGCTGATGGGGCTGGTCACGAAATGCACAGGCAGTGCCGTGTTTGCAGGACAAGACTTGCTGACCCAACCCGCCCATGCGCGCTTTCATGCAGGCTTTGCCTATGTGCCCGAAGACCGCCGCATCGTGCCTTCGTTGACGGTGCGTGAGAACTTGCAGTTGGGGCTGTTGGCGAGTCGCCGCAAGGTGGACATCGATGCGCGCATTGAAGTGATTGCCGAAACTTTTCCGCGTTTGAAAGAGCGCTTGTCGCAAGAGGCCACGTCGATGTCGGGTGGCGAGCAGCAGATGCTGGCGATTGCCCGCGCCATGATGGCCGAGCCGCGCATGATTTTGTTGGACGAACCGTCCGAGGGGATCATGCCGGTGTTGGTGGATGAGATGTTTGAGCTGTTTGCGCGCATGAAGGCGCAAGGCATCACGATTTTGTTGGTGGAGCAAAACGTGTCGCGGGCGTTGTCGGTCTCTGACCGCGCCTACATCTTGGACCAAGGCCTGATCGTGCACGAGGGCAGTGCCCAAGCCTTGCTGGCGGACGAAGCCATTCAAAACGAATACTGCGCGGTGTGACGCTCATACGCCAGGCAACGTGTGGCGCAAGCGGCTCTGGGGTGAGCCGCTGCACCGCATGATTGAGCTCAGATCGGGCGTGTCAGCACTTTGCGGAATTTCACAATGCCACTGCCGTACTGCAAGGCCAGGTTGCCTTTGGCGAGTTTGCTGTCGGTGGCGTCGGCCGTGACCACACCATTGAGCTTGACGGTCAGGCGGTTGCCCTTGGCGGTGATCTCCAGCGTGTTCCACTGACCGCCGGCTTTGGGCATGGGCGAGACCTTGGCCACATCCACAATCGCGCCGGTGCCATAAGACGGGTCAGGACGGGTGTCCCAGATGTTGATTTCGTAGCAGCTGTCCGCGCCAATTTTTTTCGGATCCTGGCAGCGGATGAAGATGCCGCTGTTGGTGTGTGAATCGACCCAAAACTCGGCATAAATTTCTTGGTCGGCAAAGCTTTGCTTGGTCACCAAGTAGCTGGGCCCCACCTTTTGAATCAGGTCGGCTTGCAGCAGCCCGTCTTGGATGCGCCAGTTGGCGTCGCCCACCACGGTGTAGCCATTGAGGTTGCTGTCTTTGTCATACAAGGTGGTCCAGCTCTTGTCGTGCATGCCCAGGTTGGCGCAAGCGGCCAGGCTCAGTGCCGCAGTGGCGGTGGCAATGCGTTTGAAAGTGAAAGTCTGCATGGTTGTCTCCTGTTGTCGTTGTTGAAAATCTCACACCGGGTCAATGGGCACGGTGGCGGCGTTGTACTCAAACAGCCAGGTGTAGCGGGCATTGATCTTCTCGGTGGTCCATTCGTTGCTCACATAACTTTGAGCACCGGCGGCGTCGCGCAGCAGTGGATTGTGAAAGCGTTTGGCATTCTCTGTCGAGCCGACCACGATTTGGGAGGTGCGCTCCAAACGCACAGCCTCGTAGCGCGCGAGCGCGATTTCGGGCTGGTCGGCATGGCGCTCTAAGCAGCGGGCCAACACGATGGCGTCTTCCAAGGCCATCATGGCACCTTGGGCCAAGAAGGGCAGGGTGGGGTGGCACGCATCGCCCAGCAGGCTGATGTGGCCTTGCTGCCAGGTGGGCAAAGGGGGGCGCCCCATCAAGGCCCATTTGTAGGGGGTTTCAATGTGCGCAATCATTTCTTGCACATCGCTGTGCCAGCCGGCAAAGTCCTGAGCGCATTCGGCTTGGGTGCCGCGTTGGTTCCACGACTCTTCCTGCCAATCGTCGCGCTCCACAATGCCCACAAAGTTGACCAACTCGCCGCGGCGCACCGGGTAATGCACCACGTGGCGACCAGGGCCCACCCAGTTGATGCCGATGGGGCGCTGCAAGTGCGTGGACAACTGCTCGGAAGGAATCAAACCACGCCAGGCCATGCAGCCGGTGAACACCGGTTGGTCGGCACCAAACAGGCAGCGGCGCACCACCGAGTGCACGCCGTCGGCGCCGATCAACACATCGCCCTCGGCGGCCGCGCCGTGCTCAAAGTGCAGGGTGACGGTGTGTCCCTCTTGCTGGATGTCTTTGACTTTGTGGTTCAGGTGCACGCAGCCTGGGCGCAGCTTGTTCAGGGCATTGACCAACACGCGGTGCATGTCGGCGCGGTGCAGCATCAGGTAGGGGTGGCCGTAGCGCGCGATCGACTCGGCGCCCAGGTCAAACAGCTGCCAGGTTTGGCCGCTGCTCCACAGGCGAATTTCTTTGCCTGTCGGGTGGCAGGCCACAGCGCTGAGTTCGTCGCCAATGCCGAGTTCGTCAAACAAGCGCGAGCCGTTGGCGCTCATTTGCACCCCGGCGCCGACTTCGCCCAGTTGGGCGGCTTGCTCATAGACCTCGACGTCAAAGCCTTTTTGGGCCAAGGCCAAAGCCGCCATCAAGCCGCCGATGCCGGCGCCTGCAATCAGGATACGCATGTGGGTCTTACTCGGGTTTGATGTTGCGGCGGGTGACGATGGTGCGCCACTTGCTGAGGTCTTGCTCGATCGCTTGGCCCAAAAATTCGGCACTCGAGTTGACTGGCTCCAAGCCGCCCGCCACGATTTGTGCGCGGGTGTTGGGCTCGGTCACCACCTTGAGCAAGGCTTTTTCCAGCACGGTGGTGACTGCCGCTGGGGTGTTGGCCGGCGCGACCAAACCAAACCATGAATAGGCTTCCCAGGAGGCTTTGCCCATCAGCTCGCTCATGGTGGGAATGTCGGGCAAGCCGGGGTAGCGCTTGGTGCCGGCCACTGCGTAAGTGTTGACCTTGCCGGCTTTGATCTGCGGCGTCATGAACTGCGCGGTCTCGAAAATCAAATCGACTTGACCACCCAGCAAGTCGTTCAAAGCCGGTGCGCCGCCCCGGTAGGGCACGTGCACCAGGGTCAGGCCGGTCATTTCTTGGAACAACTCGCCGGCCAAATGGCCAATCGAGCCGGTGCCTGCGGTGGCATAGGTCAAGCGGTTGGCCTTGGCATAGGCCAGCAGCTCAGGCAAGGTTTTGGCGGGCAAGCCGGCGCGCCCGGCCAGCATCATCGGCCCGCGCACCACCATGCCGATGGGCTGGAACGACTTGATGGGGTCGTAGTTCAAATTGGGGTACAGCGCGGGCGCCACCACCAAACTGCTGGTGCCGCCCCACAGCAGGGTGTAGCCGTCGGCCGGGGCGCGGGCCACCCAAGTGGAGCCGACCGTGCCACCGGCACCCGCGCGGTTGTCAATCACCACCGGTTGCCCCAGTACCTGCGAGAGCTCTTTGCCAATCAGGCGGGCATTGGCGTCGGTGGGGCCGCCCGCCGGGAAGGGCACGACGATGGTGAGGGCTTTGCTGGGGAAGGTGTCGGCCAGTGCGGTCAAGCTGAGGCAAATGCTGCCAGCTAAGGCCAGCAGGGCGCGGCAAACAACAGACATGGGGTGAGTCAAGGGGGTGTGCAAAGGGGGCATGGGCGTGTCTTTGAAAAACGCAAGTTGAACCGAGGATCCACACGGGGGCTGTCACCGATTGGACGGTGTTTCTTTTGCAGCCAGCGCAAAACTAATTTTCAGCCCAGGCGTTGACGCTGGGCCAGACTGCTTCTAGAGTCTGCGCCATTCAACTGGAAGGATGGGCTATGACACACGAGATGGAACAACAACTTCGAATCCGCCAACTGGTGGAAAACTGGGCCGTGTGGCGCGATGCCGGTTTGTGGGACCGTTTCCGCACGGTGTGGCATGACGATGGCGTGATGATGGCCACCTGGTTTCAGGGGCCATTTGAAGAGTTCATCCGCGTCACCATCGAAGGCTGGAACAAGGGCGTGAGCATTCTGCACTTCTTGGGCGGCTCCTCCATTGACGTGCAAGGCACCCGCGCCATCGCGCAAACCAAGATGACCATTTCGCAACGCGGCATGATCGAAGGCGTGTTGTGCGACGTGGTCTGTACCGGGCGCTTCTATGACTTTTTTGAAGAGCGCAACGGCCAGTGGGGCTTGGTGCACCGTCAGCCGATTTATGAAAAAGACCGTGTCGATCCCGTGGACTCGGCTGCCACGCTGAAGATCGACCAAGCCGCCTTGGCCAACTTCCCCGAGGGCTACCGCCACCTGGCCTACATCCAAACCCGCATTGGCTACACCGTGAAGATGGACATGCCCATGCTCAAAGGCGAGGG
>CANFJA010000077.1 GCA_947447235.1 Comamonadaceae bacterium | reverse complement strand
CCACAAGTCCACACGGACAAAGGCCTCGTCCGCAGGGGCTTGGAGCTGCCCGACGTCTTGGTCATGCTGAAGCGGCTGGTCGAGCCGCGTGGCAGCATAGTCAAAGCTTTGCGCCAAGGCGTGGTAACTCACCCGCGTGGCTGTTGCATCCGCCGAGAACTCACCGTCTTTCAAGGTGAGCGCTTGAAGCGGCGCGGCCAGTTGTGTGCTGGCGTGCTGCGCAAACACACGCCGCATCTGCACGCACGCATGACGCAGGGCAGACACACCCACCTCCACCGAGAAACTGCCTGCGGTGTAACCCTCGTCCGGGCTGTGCGCGGTGTGGCCGGCCAAAAGGGTCACGTGTTCAGGACGCAAACCCAATTCTTGACAAGCCACTTTGAGCAAGGCCGCAGAAATGCCCTGCCCCAGCTCGACTTTGCCGCTGCGAATTTGAAAATGCCCGTTGTCCAACAGGCACACCCATTGGCCTAACATTGGCGCGGTTTGAATGCTGGCAGGTAATGGTGCAGACATGGCTTTAACCCTTCGCGTTCAAACGCTGAATGGCCAAGCGTGTGGCGCGCACGATGCGCACATGGGTGCCACAGCGGCACAGATTCCGGTTCAAGGTGTCGGTGATCTCAGCATCCGAGGGCTGATGCTTGGCTTGTAACAAAGCCGTGACCGACATCAACATGCCGTTGATGCAATAGCCACACTGCGCAGCCTGCTCGTCCACAAAGGCTTGCAGCACCACAGCCCCCACCGGGTCTTGCGACAAAGAGGCTGGGGTGCGCACATCGCGCCCCTCCACCGACCAATTGGGCATGTTGCACGACTGCTGGGCGATGCCGTCGACCATCACCGTGCAAGCACCGCAATTGCCAGCGCCACAGCCGTAACGCACGTCTTTGGCGTCACAAGGGTTGCGCAGCAGATGCACCAACGATGCGTTGGCATCGGCAGGCACAGACACGGCTTGGCCGTTGAGCTGAAAACTCGCAGTGTTCATGCGCACCCCTTGGCGGTTTAGGCTTTGATCTTCAACAGCTTCATGGCGTTGAGGCCTTCGATCATGCGACGCTGTGTGGCAGGCAGGCCTTTGACGCTGGCGATCAGGCCCAGTGGATCGTCCATGCCCATGTCGTAGGGGTAGTCGGTGCCCAGCAGCACATGCTCGGCGCCGTAACGGTCGATCAGGTTTTTGAGCATGCGGGGGTCGAAGGTGATGGTGTCGAAGTAGAACTTCTCGAGGTAGCTCGAAGGCTTTTTCTTGATCACGGTGCGCACATCGGGGCGTGCCTGCCAGGCGTGGTCCATGCGGGCCCAATAGTGCGCAATGTAGCCACCGCCGTGGGCGGCGATGAATTTGATTTTGGGGTTGCGTGCCACCACGCCATCCAAAATCAGGTGACTCACGGCCACGGTGGTTTCGAGCGGGTTACCGATCACGTTGTTGAAGTAGTGGTTGGTCAAGCGCTCGCCCTGGGTGTAGCCCAGGGGGTGCATGAAGATCACGGTGCCCAACTCATTGGCTTTGGCGAAGAACTTTTCCAGGCCCAAACGGGGGTCGGTCAAGTTCATGCCATTGACGTTGGTGCAAATCTCCACGCCACGCATGCCCAATTTCTTGACGCAGTACTCCAGCTCTTTGACGGCCAGCTCTGCGTTTTGCAAAGGCACAGATCCCAAGCCGACAAAGCGGTCGGGGTGCTTGGCCACCAACTCGGCAATGCCGTGGTTCACGTCGCGTGCCAATTCGGCACCGAGCTTGGGTTCGGTGAAATAAAAGTAGTGGTAAGGCGCTGGGCACACGGCCTGGATGTCCACGCCCATGCGGTCCATGTCTTGGATGCGCTCTTCAATGCCCATCAACTTCGGGGCACGGGTTTTCATTTGCTTGATGTTGGTTTGGTTGGTCAACTCGTTGGCAAAGATCACCGTAGGGTCGTACTGCGCCGCGTTGAGGTGGGCGGTTTTTTTGTTCACCTCAGGGTTGAGGTAATGGCAGTGAATGTCCACCACTTTGGATTTGCCGCGACGGTCTTTGACGATGTGCGCGGTGGCCGATTTACCCTTCACGCCGGTGGTGGCGCTGGCCTTGGTGCTGCTGCTTTTGGCCGCTTTGGCGGTGGCAGCCTTGGCCGACTTGGCGCTGCTGGCGAGCGAGAAGCCGTGGTCGTGATCGGGGTCACTGCAAGAAGCGGCACAGGTGTAAAACATGGTTTGTCCTTTGAAGTTTGAAATGAATGAAAAGGTCAGAACACGCCCAGGTGGCGTGTGGCTAATTCAGGGTTGGCGCGCACTGCGTCGTGGGTGCCGGCAAAGGCCACCTCACCGGTGTTGAGCACCACGATGTCGTCGGCCAAGCCCATGGCGAGTTCGAAGTTTTGTTCCACCAAGATGATGGACAAGCCTTCTGACTTGAGTTTGGCGATGCCACGTGAGACCTCGGCCACGATGAGCGGTGCCAAGCCTTCTGAGGGCTCGTCGAGCAACAGCACATCGGGGTTGCCCATCAAGGCGCGGCCAATCACCAGCATTTGTTGCTCGCCTCCCGACAAAGTGCCCGCGCGCTGCTTGTGGCGTGGCAGCAATTGCGGAAACAGCTCGTACACGCGCGCGCGCGTCCAAGGGTGGGCAATGTCACGTTGTTGTTCGGCCACGAGGAGGTTTTCTTCCACACTCAGGCTGGCAAACACGCGGCGCCCTTGCGGCACCAAACGGATGCCACGTTTGGCAATGGCCTCCGGTGGCATGGCCCCAATGGACTCGCCATTGAGCACCACCTGTCCGCCTGAACAAGGCAAGAGACCAGACATCGTGAGCATGGTGGTGGTTTTGCCCGCGCCGTTGCGCCCAAGCAGCGCCAACACATGGCCTTTTTTCAAACTCAAGGACACACCATGGAGCACGTGGCTCTCGCCGTAATGCGCATGGATAGCGTCCAGGGTCAACATATCAGTGGCCAAGGTAGACCTCCCGGGTACGAGGGTGGTTGACCACTGTCTCGCGGTCACCTTCCACAATCAAGCTGCCATAGTGCAGCACCGCAATTTGCTCGGCAAAGGCCAAGGCCACGTCCATGTCGTGCTCGATCATCACGATGGTGGTGGTCTTAGGGAGTGCAGCCACCAAGTCGCGCACGATGATGCGTTCGTCGTGCGACAAACCAGCCAAGGGCTCATCGAGCAAGAGCAAGCGTGGCGACTGCGCCATGGCCACTGCAATCTCGACCCGGCGTTGTTCGCCATAAGAAATCTCGCTGGCGGCCAAATGCGCACTGTCTTTCAAGCCCACCGAATCCAAGATGGTCTCGGCTTGTTGGTAGAGGGTGTCGTCGAGCGTCAAGGGACTGAAAGCCTGAAAACGCCTTGGGCTCACGCCCAACAAAGACAGCGCCACGTTGTGCAACAAGCTGTCTTTGGGAAACAGCGTGATGATTTGGTAGGTGCGGCTCACCCCTGCATGTGCGCGCCGATGAACCGGCTGGTGGGTGACGTCTTCGCCAAACACCTTGATGCTGCCCGAGTCGGGTTGCAACTCGCCCGAGATTTGGTTGAACAGTGTGGTCTTGCCCGCGCCGTTGGGGCCAATGATGAGGCGGCGCTCACCGGGTTTGACTGCAAAGGACACGTCTTGCGTGACCTTGACGCCACCAAAGCTTTTGCACAAATGGCTGATTTCAAGTGCGTAGGTCATGCTTTGCTCCCGCCCTGAAAACGTTTCTTCCACACATCCACGGCAGACACCAAGCCAGCGGGCATGAAGATCACGATGAACAAGAACACCAAGCCCAGCAGCATGTTCCAGCGCTCCACATAGGCCGACGCGTAGTTCTTGAGCATCACCACCACCAAGGCGCCCAGCAGCGGCCCGACCAAGGTGCCAGAGCCACCGGCAATCACACACAGCAAGGCCTCGGCAGACACGGTGATGGCCATCACACTGGGGTGGATGTATTTGTGGAAATACACATACAGCAAACCGGCCACAGCGCCCAAGAAACTGGCAATCACAAACGTGGTCCAGCGGATGGCCCACACGTTGTAGCCCAGCGCGCTCATGCGACGCGCTTGGTCACGCGTGCCCCGGATGGACACACCAAAGGGCGAACGAATCAACACGCTGATGGCATACACACAGGCGCAAGTGATGAGCAATGCGAACCAGTAAAAGTTGTTGCTGATGTCCAAGTCAATGCCAAACGGGTGCGGGCGCGTCAGGCCCGACAAACCGTTGTCACCGTTGGTGACCGAGACCCAGCGGTAGCCCAATCCCCAGACGATTTGCGACAAGGCCAAGGTCAACATCAAAAAGCCCAGGCCGGTGGCACGCAATGCGATCCAGCCAAACACCATGCCGATCAGGGTGGTGAGCAGCAAGGCCGCAGGTGCCGTGAGGGTGTGGTCGAGTCCCATCTTGATCGACAACCAAGCTGAGATGTAGGCCGACAAGCCCATGTAGGTAGCATGCCCGAGCGAGGTCAACCCGGCGTAGCCCACCAACAGGTTGAGGCTGGACGCAAAGATGACGGCAATGAGGATTTGGCTGCCCAGGTTGACGAAGTATTCGCCAGACACCAGCGGCAGCACCGCGAGAAATACGATGCCCAACAGCACCCACAAACGGTTCATGTTGTGACTCTTCCAAAGAGGCCTTGCGGCTTGAAGGCAATGACCACCACCATGGGCAGAAACAAGATGACGTAGGCCAAGTCAGGGATGAGCGCAATGCCAAAGGTGTAGATGAAGCCCACGATGAAACTGGCCACAAAGGTGCCGATCAAACTGCCCACGCCACCCAAAATCACCACGATCAGTGCCAGCGGCAACATGTCGGCGTCCAAGCCCGGGTAGGCATTGAAGATGGGGCCCCCTAAGGCACCCCCCAAGCCTGCCAAGGCCGCCCCCAGGCAAAACACCGTGGTGAACAAACCCGAGGCCGGAATGCCCACGGCACGTGCCATCGGCATGTCGTCCACACCGGCGCGGATCATGGCGCCCAAGCGGGTACGCTCCATCAACAAATACAACAACACACCCACCACGATGGAGAAACCCAACACGACCAAACGGTAGGTGGGAAACCTGAGGTTGAACATTTCCATCGGTGCTTGAAACATCGCAGGTGTTTGGATGGGCAAAGGGTCACCGCCCCACAGCATCAGGCACAGATCGGCCACCACAAACGACAGCCCTAGGGTGGCCAGCACCTGGCCCTGGGCATTGTTGGTGAGACGACGCAAGATGAAGCGCTCGATCAAACCGCCGACCACCGCCATGGTGAGCATGGACGCGCAAGCGGCCAGCACCAGGCCGTGGCCTTCGCGAATCATCGTGGCGGCCACATAAGCGCCGAGCATGAACAACGACCCGTGTGTCAGATTGGCGATGCGCATCAAACCGAAGATGAGCGCAAATCCGGAGGACAGCATGAACAGCAGCCCTCCGAACGCCAGACTGTTGAGGGTTTGGATGACCCAAATCTGCATGGTGAACCTTGTGGTTTAAGACTCGAGGTTCTTGGCAGGTGGCCAATCGCGCGAGTAGACCGGGTTGGCCAAGAACTGCTTGGGGTCGTAGGTCCAGAACTGGCTCACGTTGGGGTAGGTCTTGATCACCGAGTTGACCAAACGGCCTTCTTTGCGCGCCACTTGGCGGATATACACATCGCCCACCACGTTGCCAAACTCGTCGAACTTGACGTTGCCGCGCGCGGTGGCAATGTTGGTTTTCTTCAAAGCGGCCATCAAGGCGTCGCGGTCGTTGACTTTGCCGCCAATGGCTTTCACGGCAGCTTCCAAAATAGCGCCACTCACATAGGTGCCCGAGGCGTAATAACCAGGGTCATAGCTGAACTGCTTGCGGAAAGCGGGTGCAAATTTGGTGTTGATGGGGTTGTCCAACTCGGCCGAATACCAGCACACGGTTTGAATGCCCAGGGCTTCGTCGCCCATGTTGCGCAGCACGGCTTCGTCGAGAGCGGTCATGCCGCCCACGATGGTCATCTTGTTGCGCAAGCCGTATTCGTTGAACTGGCGCACAAAACGGAAACCGTTGGAGCCGGCAAAGCCCAAGAAAATGCCATCGACATCGGTTTTGAGTTGGGCCAAGAAGCTGCCGTAGTCAGGCGCGGTGAGCGGCGGGAACATTTTTTGAACAATCTTGCCGCCGTTTTCTTCGAACACGCGCTGAAAGCCCGCGTTCATTTCGTGGCCGTAGGCAATGTCGTCGGCGATCATGGCCATGCGCTTGAACTTCAAGGTTTTGGCGCAGTGGTCGGCCATCACATGCGAGCACTGCGAGGACGAGGAGGTGGCGCGCACAAACCAAGGGTTGGGCTTGCGCTGGGTCATGTCGTCGGCGGCAGCGACCGACAAGGTAGGTATTTTTTGGGCCTTGATGTAGTCGTCAATGGCCAAGGCTTCAAAGGCGGCCAGTGGGCCCATCAACACGTGCACCTTGTTGAGCTCAACCAGCTCTTGCACTTTGGACTTGGCCGTGGCGGGCACGCCCCCGGTGTCGGCCACGAAGAGTTGAACTTTTTGGCCGGCCATCATGTTGTTGCGTTCGGCCAAGTACATGACCAAGGCGCGCTCCATGTCGATGCCGCCCGAGGCCAGGGGCCCGGTTTTCACGGTCAACAGGCCTAAACGAATGCCCTCGCCGGCTTGCGCCTGTGCGCCCATGGGCAATGCCATGGTCATACCGGCAGCTGCCGTGGTTTGTAAAAAGTCGCGTCTTGTGGTCATGCATGTCTCCTGATGTGGATGCGGTGAAAGAAAGAACTCACTGGGTGAACGGGCTTCCTCTGCGGGAAGTTAGGGGGCACGCCCTCGCGGGATGACGGGCAGCAACAAGTATGGCTGCGCGTCGACGTCAAAATGAACGGTAGTTTCCCCGTCAAACACGGCACCCGGCCTGTCGCGTGGGTCGTTGTGCAAGAAGGGGCCACAGCCGAGCAATTCGTTTTTGAAGTTGGACAACTTCAAACCGGTTTTCTCGGCATAGATGTAATCGCGTCCACGCACCGACAACGCCAAGCGGTGGCCTGCGGGGATGACGATGGAGGTGGGCCACAGCTCCACATCCAGCGTCACCGCTTGCCCCGGCGTCAAAGGCTGGGGCTGGGTGTGGGTGTGGTACGGGCGGTAGGGACGTGACAGTTCAGGGTCGAGGGCGCGGTGGGATGCGCGCAACCATCCCTGGGCCACTGGGGTGTGCGGGTCAATGGCGCCGGCAAAGGTGACTTCGCGCAAATCAGGCGTCAACACGCGCAGCACCAAAAACACATCGGCATCGGTGGTGTTCGACGACACCTGGAGGTGCGCCGCCAGTGGGCCGGTCAACTCCATGTCGTGGCTCAGCGGGGCCGACACAAAACTCAAACCATCGCCCATGGCCTGAAAACTCAAACGCCCATTCGTGTTTGAGGGTTGCTCAGACAAAGCGTGGTCGTGCGCTGACAAATACATCTTGGTCCACTGCGTCTGCGGCAAGGGCCAGTTGCTGTCGGTGCGTTCTTCAAAACGCTTGGGATGGCGCACTTGCAAGCGCACTGGCGGCTCTTGGTCCCAGCCATTGGCTTCGCCTTTGAGGAAATGGGCGAAGAAGCGCTTTTGAATCTGAATGCCGTAGTCGGTATAAAAGTGGGTCCAGTGCTCCAGGCCATGCATCTCGAGCCACTTGTGCTTGGACGCGGCGCGCATGAAGCTCTCGGAGTTGCCACGCAAATGCAAGCCTTGCCCGCCCCAGTTGCCGGCCGACAAAAACGGCACAGTGATCTTGTCCCACTGGGCCGAGCGTTCGCGGTGGTAGGCGTCGTCTTCAGGGTGCGACAAGATGTCTTGGCCGAACTGGCAGCGGTTGGCGGCTAGCTCGGTATCGGACATGGTGACGTCGCCACACACCAGGGCGCCGGTGGCTGGGCTTTTGGGTCCACGCTCACCCAGACCGTACTGCACGGTTTTGACTTGCATGTCGTACCAGTTGTCCCAGAAGGTGGACAAGATGCCACCGTGGTGGGTCATG
>CANFJA010000076.1 GCA_947447235.1 Comamonadaceae bacterium | reverse complement strand
GTGTGGCCCCGAGCAATGGCCTCAAGCGGGGTGTGGTGGTCAACATCGATGCCACGGTGCAAAGCATTCCGCAAGCCTTGAAAGAGGCCGAGTTGATGGCCGATTGCAAGATCACGCGGGTCTACACCGGCATCACCGGCAGCCACATCCGGGGCATCAACTCCACCGGCATGGTGGCGGTGAAAGACAAAGAAGTCACAGCCGCCGATGTGGCCCGGGTGGTGGAGACGGCCAAGGCCATCAACATCTCGACCGACCAGCGTTTGTTGTTGGTGGAGCCGCAAGAGTTTGTCATCGACGGGCAAGATGTGAAGCACCCGATTGGCATGAGTGGCATCCGGCTTGAAGCCAAGGTGCACATCGTCACGGGCGCACAAAGCGCGGCAGAAAACATCATCAAGTGCGTGCGCCGTTGCGGCTTGGATGTGGACCGCTTGATGCTCAACCCCTTGGCCTCCAGCCTCTCGGTCTTGACCGACGACGAGCGCGAGTTGGGTGTGGCGCTGGTGGACATTGGCGCGGGCACCACCGATGTGGCGATCTTCACCAACGGCGCGATTCGTCACACGGCGGTGATTCCAATTGCCGGAGACTTGATCACCAGCGACATTGCCATGGCCTTGCGAACGCCCACCAAAGACGCCGAAGACATCAAGGTCGAGTCGGGGTTTGCCAAACAGTTGTTGGCCGATCCCGATGTGCAGGTGGAAGTGCCGGGCTTGGGTGACCGTGCGCCGCGCATGCTCAGCCGACAAGCATTGGCCGGGGTGATAGAGCCGCGTGTGGAAGAAATTTTTTCGCTGGTGCAGCAAGTGATTCGTGAGTCGGGTTACGAAGAGGTGCTGTCTTCCGGCATTGTGCTCACCGGCGGCAGCTCGGTCATGCCGGGCATGGTGGAGTTGGGCGAAGACATCTTCCTCAAGCCCGTGCGTCGCGGTGTCGCCCACTACAACAGCGCGCTGGCCGACATGGTGTCGCAGCCGCGCGCAGCCACGGTGATGGGTTTGTTGGCTGAAGCAGGCATTGACCGCATGCGCGGTGTCAAGGTGTCGCAAAAGAGTGGTTCCGTCAAGTCGGCGATGGACCGCATCAAAGACTGGTTTGTGGGGAACTTTTGAACATGATCCCCACCTCTTTGCTTTATTTGGCGCGCGGAAGTCCTCCGCAGCGGCGCCGCGGTCGACGATGGCGACCCGGTGCTGCACACGCACCGCCCACATAGAAAGGGCGCGATGCACAACAACAAGCACACAAGAAATTCAAGGCAACTGCAAATTTTTAGATTGATAGGAGAAACAACATGAGCATCGAAATGATCGAAGTTGAAGCATTCAACTCAGGCACACAAATCAAGGTCATTGGCGTGGGCGGTGGCGGCGGCAACGCGGTCGAGCACATGATCAGCTCGGGCGTGCAAGGCGTGGAGTTTGTGTCGGCCAACACCGATGCCCAAGCGCTGCGCGTGAGCAATGCCCACAAAGTGATTCAGCTCGGTTCGACCGGCTTGGGCGCTGGCAGCAAGCCAGAGCGCGGTCGCGAGGCAGCCGAAGCCGCGATTGACGACATCCGCTTGGCGCTGGAAGGCACCAACATGTTGTTCGTGACCGCAGGCATGGGCGGCGGCACCGGCACAGGCGCAGCCCCTGTGGTGGCGCGTGTGGCACGTGAGATGGGCATTTTGACCGTGGGTGTGGTGACCAAGCCGTTCGAGTTTGAAGGCAGCCGACGCATGGCCAACGCTGAAACAGGGTTGGCCGAGCTCGAAGCCAATGTGGATTCGCTGATCGTGGTGTTGAACGAAAAGCTGATGGACGTGCTGGGTGAAGATGCCAGCCAAGACGAAGCCTTTGCCTTTGCCAATGACGTGCTGAAAAACTCGGTCGGTGGCATTGCCGAGATCATCAACGTCGAAGCCTTGGTGAACGTCGACTTTGAAGACGTGCGCACCGTGATGAGCGAAACCGGCAAAGCCATGATGGGCACCGCCGCAGCCAATGGCCCAGACCGCGCCCGCATTGCCGCAGAGCAAGCCGTGGCTTGCCCGCTGCTCGAAGGTGTGGACATGTCGGGTGCCAAAGGCGTGTTGGTGCTGATCACCGCAGCCAAGGGTGGCTTGAAGCTGTCTGAGTCACGCGAAGCCATGAACACCATTCGTAAGTTTGCATCGCCAGAGGCCCACGTGATTTACGGCACGGCCTACGACGAAAGTCTGGGTGACCAGATTCGCGTGACCGTGGTGGCCACAGGTTTGGCCGGTGGTCGTCGGGTGGCACCGCAGCTGCAAGTGCTGCGCACCGGCACCGACAACTTTGCACAACCCATGGTGTCCAACAACGCCTCGTCGGCTGGCATCTTGGCAGCTGCCAGTGCGGGCCTGTCGGGTTTGGCCGCAGGTTTGGGCGTGGGCACAGCGCCGACGCAGCCCGACTACAACAGCATGGCCGTGCCCAGCGTGTGGCGCACCAACCGCACACAAGCAGCGGCCAAGGTGGATGCGCTGTCGTCAGGTGGCATGGACGACTATGAAATCCCAGCCTTCTTGCGCAAGCAAGCGGACTGAGTGTTGCAAAGTTTCTATCACGGCCATTGAAAAACACCGGGCCCTTGTGACAGAGGGCTCGGTAAAATTCACCCTGTGCTGAAACAACGAACCCTTCAATCCCTCACCAAAGCGGTGGGAGTCGGCCTGCACAGCGGTCAGCGTGTGGAGTTGACCCTGCGACCGGCGCAGCCCGACACAGGCATTGTGTTTCGTCGGGTCGATTTGCCGCAGCCGGTGGACATTCCGATCAGCGCCTTGGCCGTGACCGACACCCGGCTGGCCTCGACCATCTCCAACGCGGGGGCCAAGGTGTTCACCGTGGAGCACCTGATGTCGGCGTGTGCAGGCTTAGGTCTGGACAACCTCTACATCGACATCACCGCCGAAGAGGTGCCCATTCTGGATGGGTCGGCGTCGTCGTTTGTGTTCTTGTTGCAAAGCGCCGGGATCGTGGAGCAAAACGCGCCCAAGCGGTTCATCCGTGTTCTGCAAGCGGTGGAAGTGCGTGAGGGGGAGGGCGCCAACGTCAAGTGGGCCCGCCTGGACCCACACCATGGCTACAAACTGAGTTTCGAGATTGACTTTCACCACCCGGCAGTGGACTCCACCGGACAGCGCGTGGTGTTTGACACCGACACGGGCAACTATGTGCGCGACATTGCGCGCGCGCGCACCTTTGGCTTCACCCGTGATGTGGAGATGATGCGTGCCAACGGCTTGGCCTTGGGCGGTGGTTTGGACAACGCCATCGTGATGGACGACTACAAGGTCTTGAACAGCGATGGCCTGCGCTACGACGACGAGTTTGTGAAACACAAAATCTTGGACGCCATGGGCGACTTGTATTTGATTGGCAAACCATTGTTGGCCGCTTACTCCGCGTTTCGGTCGGGTCATGCGATGAACAACAAGCTGTTGCGTGAATTGCTGAGTCGTCCTGAGGCTTATGAGGTGGTGAGCTTTGACGATGCGCGCAAAGCGCCCCCCGGTTTGGCGCAGCTCGCGCCGGCTTGGTGATTCAACCCCAGCGTCTCTCCTGAAGCGGTTGACTTGACACGCCGGGTGCTGAGGCGCCAGGTCTGATCACCGACTTCTGCCTGCTTTGTACATGCCACTGGTGCTGCGCTGCAGCTGTGTCGCTGCGGCCAAGCGTGCCATCGAGTGTCCGGCGTGGGCATGTGTGATGGCCAGCCCCAAGGCATCGGCCGCATCGGGGCCGGGCAAGCCGGGCAGCTTGAGCAAGCGTTTGACCATTTCTTGCACCTGTGCTTTGTTGGCTTTGCCATGCCCAGCCACGGCTTGCTTCATTTGCAAGGCGGTGTATTCGGCCACGGGCAGATGGCAAGTCACCAAGGCCGTGACACAGGCGCCACGTGCTTGACCCAGCAACAAAGTGGCTTGAGGGTTGACGTTGACAAAGACAATTTCAACCGAGGACGTTTGCGGCTGGTAGCGCGCCACCACTTCGTGAATGCCGTCGAACAAGACCTTCAAGCGTTCGGGCAGGTTGCCTTGCACTTGCTTGTCGGTGCGGATGGTGCCGCTGGCGATGTAGCGTAAATGTTGACCGTCTTGTTCGATCACACCAAAGCCTGTGGTGCGTAAGCCGGGGTCAATGCCAAGGATGCGCATGGTGGCTCAGGGCAGTTGTGCGCCGCCCATGCGGGCGACGATGATCTCGGTGCGGCCTGCGAGGTACTCAGACTGCGGGAACTTTTGGTAGTACTTGGGGCGCGGCAACATGACGGCCAAACGGGCGGCTTCCCAAGCGGCCAATTGCGAGGCGGGTTTGCGAAAGTAATGTTGCGCCGCAGCTTCAGCCCCAAAGATGCCTTCACCCCACTCCACATGGTTGAGGTAGATCTCGAGAATGCGGCGCTTGTCGAGCACGGCTTCGAGCATCAGGGTCAGCACAAATTCTTGGCCCTTGCGGATGAAGGTTCGCTCGCCCGACAGAAACAAGTTTTTGGCGAGCTGCTGGGTGATGGTGGAACCTCCCACCACTTTGGGTGGGCGGGTGGTGTGTGAGGCGGCGCGGCTGGCTTGCAGTTCGGCTTTGGCATTTTTGGCCCAGGCTTTTTCAATCGCATCCCACTGGACACCGTCGTGCTGGGCAAAGATGTCGTCTTCGGACGCGATCACCGCACGTTTGAGGTGGTTGCCGATGCTGTTGTAAGGCATCCAGTCTTGGCGCCAGGGCAAGCGACCTTGTGTGCTGACGATTTGCCAGGCTTGCGAGCGCTCAAAGGCGGTGGATTCGGGCGCGAGTCGCGCCATCAGCGCAATGCGTGCCAAGAAAAAAAACTGCAAGCCCAGCCAGGCCACACACAGCAGCAACAGCCAACGCCAAAAAGGAGAACTGCGCGGGTACTTCATCGGTTCATGCCCTCACCCCCTGAGGTTTGCAAGGTGTTGTTGCGGCTGAAAATAAAGCGCGACACGATGGCCAATTGGTCGGCTTGTTTGCGCATGGCGGCGGTGAAGCCGCCAAAGGGGCCCGCGCTGGTGGCGATGGCTTGGGCACGGCGGTCCAAGTCGGCCTGGCCAGAGCCTTGAACCACCTCGGTGCTGATCACACGTCCATCGGTGTTGACGGTGATGACCATGGTGAGTTCGCCATAGAGTTTTTGGCCATTGCGCTCAGGAAAGTACAGGGTGCCCCGGTCTTCAATTTTTCGTCTCAGGGCGTCGTAGTACTGCGCATAAGCCACTTCCCGCGTCGCGGGGCTGATGTAGTGCTTGCGCGGGCGTGCGTTGTCTTGGTCGATGCGCTGTTCAATTTCGGCCAGCAACTTGAGCAGCTGGCGGCGTTTGTCATCCAAGGGATCTTGTTTGTCGTCGGGCTTTTTGGGCTGGGGCGGTGGCAGCTGGGCCAACAAATCTTTCACCTGCGCCAGCAGCAAAGCTTGTTGCTGTTGCAGTGACGCCATTTGTTTGTGCATGGCTTCGGCGCTGTCGCCAGACAGGGTGGTGGCGGCTGAAGGTAAGGGCGAGGCAGCGCGTCCTGTGCGTTGCTCGCCGCCGCCCGCCAGCTGGGTTTGGGCCAAGGCCTGGGCCTTGTCGGGTGCGTCGGCCACCACGCGGGTGTTGACCAAGATCACTTCGAGCGGCGTGTCTTGGAACAGACGATCAAATTGCGCAGGCGCGGCGATGCGCAAGCTCAGCAGTGCAGCATGCACGCCGATTGAAATGGCCAAGGCCCATTGCAAACGGGAAACACGCTGCAAGACGCTCACGTTGGGCTGACCTCCGCAGCGGGCGCATCGTCCATGTCCACCGCAATGGCGATGGGGCCGGCGCTTGCGCTGTCGTCTTCGTCTTCTGGCGCTTGCGTGGCGTCAGTGCCTGTGGCATCTGCCGTGTCGAGCAAGGCCATGAACTGGCCGCTGACATCCAGCGTGATGTCATCGATCGTGCCCAAACGCAGTTGCACGCGGGCACCACGCGGCAACTCGCTGTTGCCGATCACCGGCAACACCAAGGGCAGGGTGTCGGCACGTGCCATGGGCGGTTGGCCCGGAAAGGTTTTGAAAATGGTGGCGGTGAGCTCGGTGATGTGGTGTTGCTGGAGGTATTGCAGCGTCCAGAAACGTTCCATGCCCGCTTGGTAACCGTTGTAGGCGCTGTAGGCCCCGTCGAAGGCCGAGATGATGGAGAACAACTCCGCGTCTTTGGGTTTGAACGGTGCCGCCAAGGCGGCCGTGTTGCCATGCTTGACGCAGGCAATGATTTGCCATTGGTTGACCAAGTCGGTGTAGCGGCGCAGCGGTGAGGTGCTCCAGGCATAGCTGGGCACGCCAATGCCGGCATGCGGCAGGGCCTTGGTGCCCATGCGCACTTTCACGCCTGGCAACAGGCTGGCTTGGCTGCGGTAGATGCCGGGCACACCCAGCTCGTTCATCCAGTTGCCCCAGGTGCTGTTGGCCAAGATCATGGCTTCAGCCACCATCAGGTCGAGCGGCGCGCCGCGCTGGCGCACGCTGATGTGCACCTGTTCCTGACCGGTGGGTGCGAGCCCACTTTTGAGGTCTTGTGTTGCGTCTGGGCGGCTGGTGAGTCGGAAGTTGTAGTCAGGCCGGTTGAAGTTTTCTGGTTTGCCGCGCACCACCTCGCGCTGCGCTTTGAGGTGTTGGGCCAAGCGGAACAAAAACGCCAATTGCGCACGCGGCATGGCGGGTTCTTGCACGCCTTCGGTGTGCTGGAAGTTGGCGTCGTTGAGCCAGGCTTCGGTGACGATGGCGTCGAGTTGGTCGTGGCGCAGATTGGCCGCAATCGGCACGCGCTCAACGCGTGTGGCGGTGTGTTGAATACCCAAGGTGCTTTCGTCAAAGGTGACGTACAGCGACACCGCCGGGCAGTCGCGCCCCTCTTGCAGGGTGTAGGTTTGCACCACGGCGTCGGGCAGCATGGTGACTTTGTAGCCTGGCATGTACACCGTAGACAGACGCTGGCGACCCAATTGGTCGATGGCGTCACCTGGCTTGAAGGCCAAGCCGGGGGCTGCGATGTGAATGCCCAGTGTGACCTGCCCCGAGCCCAAGCCCTGCACCGACAAGGCGTCGTCGATCTCGGTGGTCTGCGAGTCGTCAATCGAGTAGGCCTGCACCTGGGCCAGAGGCAGTTCGTCGGCAATGACCGGGGCTTGGACGGCGGGAAAGCCGGTGCCCTTGGGGAAGTTGTCGAACAAAAAGCGTTGCCAGTGGAACTGGTAGGCGGAGGTGATGGCACCTGCTTGTTGCAGCAGGGCCAGTGGCGCGGTTTGGGTGGCACGCGCAGCATCGACCACGGCTTTGTACTCGGGCGCATTTTTGTCGGGCTTGAACAAAATTTTGTACAGCTGGGCTTGGATGGGCTCAGGGCATTGCCCTTGCGCCAAGGCTAGGGCCCAACTGTTGATTTGTTCTTGGAGTTGTTTTTTCTTCTCGATCGCTGCCAAGGCTTGTTGGATCACTTCAGCCGAGGCTTTTTTGAAGCGCCCTTTGCCTGCACGGCGAAAGTAATGGGGTGCTTCAAACAGGCGCAGCAAGGCGGCGGTTTGTTCGGTCAGTGTGGCTTGGGCACTGAAATATTCACGCGCCAAATCGGCAAAACCAAACTCATCTTCGGGGGCAAACTCCCAAGCCAAATCGAGCTCGATGGTGGCGCTCACGGCGAGTGCCTCACGCATCAACTCGGCGGGCGAGGGTTTCTCGAATTTGAGCAGCAGCTGTGCTGACTTGAGCTTGACCCGTTTGCCGGATTCCAACTCAATTTGGGCCGAGCTCTCTGCTTCGGACAGCACCCGACCGGTCTGGAATTTGCCAGCTTCTTCAAACAATGCGTACATGGATGCAATTGTCCCATGCCTGCTGCGGGCAGCCGATGGGGCGGGGTTGATGTCAGGTCAATTGGAGAAAGTGCAACACCTGGGGGATGTGCTGGGCAAAGTCACTCAAGGCGTGGTCACCGCCTTCGAGCACGGTTTGCTGTGCGCCTGCATAGCGGGCTGTCATGTCACGCCAGTCGAGCACCTCATCGCCCTTGGCGATCAGTGCCATGAAGCGTTCGGG
>CANFJA010000075.1 GCA_947447235.1 Comamonadaceae bacterium | reverse complement strand
GCGGCTTTGGCGGGCCATGTGCTGGATGGGCGTGCTGTGACGGCTTGGTTCAAGGCCGCGATGGCCGCATCGGGCTCGCACAGCATGTAGACATCGGCCGGGGGCAAGCTGCCGCCGTCCATGCTCCAGCCGCGGTGGACGTGCATGTCCAGCGACACATGGATGACTTGCGCGGTGCAGGTGGCGCCTTGCAGGGCTTGTTTGAAGGCACCGCCCGGGTCCACCCAGTCGAGCATCAGCACCACATCGGCTTCGCGCACAGCGGCACAGGCCTCGGCACTCATGAAGTAGGCGGGCGCACCCACATGCTGGGGGTGGTCGGTGGGGAAAGAGGCTGCGTTTTTGAGGTCGGTGATGACGGCGGCTTGCAGGGTTTCGGCCAGGGCCACGCGGGGCTGCCAGTCGGCCACGTCACGTGACATGCGGCCCATCAAGATGACGGGCTTCTTGGCGTTGGACAACAGCTGCGCGGCACGCTGCACATCGGTGGGTGCAGGGGGCGGTGCCACAGGCGCAGCGTAACGCGTGGGGTCGGGCGTGGGCACCAGGCCGTCGGTTTTGCTTTCTTGCAAGGCGGCGTCGAGGTTGATGTAGACCGGGCCACGCGGTGCGGTTTGCGCAATTTGCCCGCCGCGCAGCAAGGCCTCAATGGCGGCCGGCACCGAGCCAGGTTGGTTGTCCCATTTGGTGTAGTCGCGCACCAGCGCGCCTTGGTCGCTGACGGTGTGGATCCAGTCGATCCAAGGGCGACGCCTGGCTGCGTCCCACGGCCCGGTGGCACCCAGCATGAGCACAGGCATGCGGTCGCACCAAGCGTTGAATACGGCCATGGTGGCATGCATCAGGCCAACGTTGGAGTGCACCACGGCGCCCATCATGCGGCCTGAGGCTTTGGCAAAACCTTGGGCAATGGCAATCGCCACTTCTTCGTGCAAGCACAGCAGCATTTGCGGCGCGCTGTTGCCCAGGTGGTTGACCAGGCTGTCGTGCAGGCCCCGGTAGCTGGCGCCGGGATTGAGTGCCAGATAGGGCACGCCCATGGCACGCAGGCATTCGGCGATCGAGTCGCTGCCCCAGTAGGTGGCGGGCTCTAAGTTGGGGATGGGTTCTTCGCGTTTGATCATGGTCAGTCTGCTTTGATGTTGGCTTCTCGTATCACTTTGCCCCAGCGGGCGTAGTCGTCTTTGATGGTGGCGGCCAGTGCTTCGGGGCTGCTGGGCGCGGGCTCGATGCCTTGGCCACTCAGGTTGGCTTTGACATCGGGCAGTTGCAGCACGCGGGCAATGTCGGTGTTGACTTTGGCCACCATGTCTTTGGGCACACCCGCGGGCATGAACACACCCAGCCACACGTCCAGCGCCACGCCGGGCACGGTCTCAGCAATCGCGGGTACGTCGGGGAAGGCCGCAAAACGCTTGCCACCAGCGCCGGCGATCAAGCGCAGCTTGCCCTCCTTGATGTGGGGCAGCAGCGAGTTGACGGCCCCAATGAACACCTGGATGCGCCCACCCAGCAAGTCGGTGATGGCGGGTACCGCGCCCTTGTAGGGCACGTGCTGCATTTGAATGCCCGCGGCGTGGTTGAGCATTTCAGAGGCCAGTTGCTGCGGCGAGCCGTTGCCTGAGGAGCCGTAGTTCAGCTTGTCGGGGTTGGCTTTGGCATAGGCCACCAACTCGGCCACGTTTTTGGCCGGCACCGAGGGGTGCACCACCAGCACAAACGGCACCAGTGCCACTTGGCTGATGGGGGTGAAGTCTTTGAACACATCGAAGGGTGTTTTGCCCACATGCGGGTTGGTGACAAAGATGTTGTTGGCCCCCAGCAACCAGGTGTAGCCATCGGGCGGGCTCTTGGCCACCAGGTCGGCACCCAAGTTCATGCCCGCGCCGGGTCGGTTGTCCACCGTCACGGCCTGGCCCCATTGCTCGGTCAGCTTTTGCGCAATGACGCGGGCCACCACGTCGTTGCTGCCACCGGGGGTGATGGGCACGATGAATTTGACGGGGCGTGCCGGATAGGCGGTGTTTTGCGCATGGGTGGGCCCTGACAGCAGCAGGCACAAGCCCACGCCAAGGGCGAACAGGTCACGAAGCATGTGTGTCTCCTCCAGTTTTTATGTCGCCAGACTCTAGTGGTCTGTGTGGGCTGCGCCAGTCGCGCGGGTGTCAATCTTGGGGTGGACTTTACTTGGTGATCAATGCGATCGCAGTACACAGCAAAAACACCAGCAAGATGCGGCGAAATAGCCGCTCGCTCACCCTTTGGCGCACCCGTTTGCCCAGTGACAGGCCCAGCGACATGGGCGCCATGGCCAAGGCCGAGACCAACAGGTGCGAGAACTCCAAGCGGCCAAACCACCACAGGGCCACATACAAGGGCACCGCGCCAAACAAATAAATCACGCTGATGGTGCCAATGAACTCTTCACGCTTGAGCTGCAAGGCCATCAAGAAAGTGATGATCACGGGCCCCGTGAGCGAGGACACACCGCCCATGGCGCCCGAGAGGGTGCCCACCAAGCCACCGGCCCAGCGCTCCCAGCGCGGCGCAATGCGCAAATTGGGATTGAAGGCCATCAGCGCGATAGAGGTCAGCAGCGCTGCAGCCATCATGCCGTTGAGCACGGCAGCGGGCAAATTCAAGGTCAGGGGCACGGTGATCAAGGTGCTCACGAGCAGGCTCAGGGTCAAGGGCCAAAAGCGCATCAGCTTGTGGCGCGAGGCACGGCTGTCATAGGTTTGCCAGAGGTTGGACACCAGCACCGGAGCCCCCACCAAAGCAATGGCGGTGGGGGTGGGCAAGAACAAAGACAACAAAGGCACCACCACCAAAGGCAGGCCCACGCCCAGCACGCCCTTGACCATGCCACCCAGCGTGAACACCCACACCAAGCCCAGCCAGACCCACAGACTGGCGTCGGTGAATTCGGGTGGCAACAGCCAAGCGAGGTTTACCACTCAGGGGTCTTGGTGGGTCGGTTGCGCCAGAGCCTGCGCTCAGACGAACTTGTTTTCGATGTGGCCAATGCCATCGATCTCGACCCGCACCACATCACCGGCTTGCAGGTAACGTGGGGGCTTCATGCCCATGCCCACGCCGGCGGGGGTGCCGGTGGCGATGATGTCGCCGGGGTAGAGCGTGATGCCGCGCGAGATGGTCTCGATCAGCGTGGGGATGTCAAAAATCAATTGCTCGGTGGGGCCGTCTTGGCGCTGTTCGCCGTTGACGAAACAACGCACGCGGGTGCGGGTGCCGTCGAGCTCATCGGCGGTGACCAACCAAGGGCCCATGGGGCAGAAGGTGTCAAACGACTTGCCCATGTCCCACTGTTGGTGGCGCATTTGCACGTCGCGTGCCGTCACGTCGTTGACGATGGTGTAGCCGTACACATGTTTCATCGCGTCGGCGGCGCGGATGTTTTTGCCACCTTGGCCGATCACCACCGCGAGTTCGGCTTCGTAGTCGATTTGGTCAGACACGGCGCTGCCCGGCAATTGCACCGCATCGGTGGGGCCGACCACGCACTCGGGCACTTTGGTGAACACGATGGGCCAGGCTTGGGTGTTGGTGTTGCTGTCTTTGAAGACCGACGTGGAGAGCTCTTTGGCGTGTTCGTGGTAGTTGCGGCCCACGCACCACATGTTGCGGCGGGGCAGGGGCAATGGCGCTTCGAGGTGCACGTCTTTCACCGCCACAGCGGTGGGCGCCAAGGCAGGCAGTGTGCCGCCTGCCATCAGGCTTTCGATCAGGCGCAAAGCGCCATGTTCGGCGACGTCTGCACTGACTTGGAAGGCGGTGACGTGTTGGCCGTCGGCTGAGACTTGGCCGACATGGCGTTGGTGGTTGTGGCGGTAGGTGGCGATGCGCACGGTGTGCTCCTGGCAAAAGATTGAAACTGCGCGGGATGCTAAACCACATCGCTTGGAGGTGCTCTCGGTTCTGTAATCCACATGACAGGCTGACGTGGGCCCCTGAGTCAAGTCATGGGCCAGTGGACGCGCCGCCCTCACGCCACCTTCACGCCACCCCTGCGCCTTGGGGCTCAGCGTGGTTGACCGATGTGCCACAGACCCGAGGCCAAGGCCGTGCCCAACACAATCACCACGCCACCGAGCAGCATCCCGTGTGTGATGACCTCGTCCAACAAGACCACCCCCATCAGATTGGCAAACACCGGGATCAGGTAGGTCACTGTCATGGCCTTGGCAGGCCCGGTGCGCAGCATCAGGCGAAAGTACAGCACATAGGCCAAGGCCGTGCACAGCAAACCAGCCGCGCCCAAGGCCAACCAAGCGCGCAGCGTTGGGGCCTGTTCGGGCCACAACCACCACGCGGGCAAGGCCAGCACCACGCTGGCACCCCACAGGCTGCCAGTGGTGGTGACCATGGGCGACACGCCTTGCAAAAAGCGCTTGATGAAGTTGCCCGCCAGACCGTAGAAAAAAGTGGCAACCAAACAAGCCGCCACGGCCAGACCCGAACCCTCTGGACTGAAGTTCATGTGGGACGTCACATCGCTGGTGAGCAAGACCACGCCCGCAAAGCCCACCGCCAGCCCCACGGCCCGCGAGGTGTTGAGCCGGTCACCCAGCCAACCCCAAGCGATCAAGGCGCCAAACAGCGGTGTGGTGGCGTTGAGGATGGAGGACATGCCGGTGCTGATGTGTTGCAAGGCATAGGCATACAACACGAAAGGAATGCCTGAACTCATCAAACCCACCATCAGCGTTGAGCGCCAGTGCTGGCGCAGCACCCCAAGTTCTCGCCGCCACAACAACACAGGTGTCAACATGAGGGCCGCCAAAAACACCCGTACCCACGAGGTGGCGATGGGGCCAAAGGCGAGCACGCCCTCGCGCATGAACAAAAAAGACGAGCCCCACAGCAAGGACAGCAAGACGAAGTCAGGCACCCATTGGCGCCAGGGCAGCTTGGGTGAGGTCACGGGTGAGCGGCTTCTAAGGCCAGCAAAGTTTGTTTGCGCGCCAAGCCGCCTGCGTAGCCCGTGAGTGCGCCGTTGGCACCCAGCACCCGGTGGCAGGGAATGACCATGCTCAATGGGTTGCGCCCAATCGCCGCGCCCACGGCGCGCACGGCTTTGGGAGCCCCCACGCTGGCGGCGATGTGGCCATAGTGGGTGGTTTGGCCATAGGGAATGGCTTGCAAGCACTGCCACACCCGTTGCTGAAAGGGGGTGCCGCTTACAAAGGCCAAAGGCAGGTCAAAGCTGTGACGCTGTCCGTTGAGGTATTGCTGCAACTGCGCATGTGTTTCGCTCAGCAAACGATGCGCTTGCACAGGTTGCCAGTCTGTGGTGTTGGGGAAATGCTGTTGCTTGTCAAACCACACACCCACCAAGCTTTGGCCGTTGGCGGCCAGAAGCACTTCACCGAGGGCGGTGGAATACATTTTGCAAACGATGTCAGATGAGGTGTGTGTCATTTGGAAGACTCCGATTATTACTATCCTAGTCACAGTTGTTCCCCAACTTTTGAACCAATAACCCCTCTTTACAATCACACGCATGCAAATCCACGCCTCTATTTTCAAAGCCTATGACATCCGCGGTGTCGTTCCCAGCACCCTCAACGTCGAGGTGGCCCACGCCTTGGGTCGCGCCTTTGGCACCCATGCCCAGACCTGTGGCGAAACTGTGGTGGCAGTGGGCCGTGATGGCCGTTTGAGCGGGCCCTCACTGGTCGACGCCTTGGTGCGCGGCCTGGTGGAAGCCGGCATGCAGGTGATCGATGTGGGCGCGGTGACCACGCCCATGCTGTACTTTGCGGCCAGCACGGTGTGCCGCAGCGGCATCCAGGTGACGGGCAGCCACAACCCCAAGGACTACAACGGCTTCAAGATGGTCATTGGGGGCCGCGCCATTTATGGCGACGAAATTCAAGGGCTGTACCAGACCATGCAAGCCCAAAGCTGGGTGCTCAAAGCCGCAGGCAGTGTGCGTTCGCTGGATGTGTCGGCCGACTACCAAGCGCGCATCGTGGGCGACATTCGCCTGAGCCGGCCCATGAAACTGGTGGTGGATTGCGGCAACGGCATTGCCGGTGCGTCGGCGCCCGCCATTTTTCGCGCCTTGGGCTGTGAGGTGATTGAGCTGTTCAGCGAGGTCGACGGCACTTTCCCCAACCACCACCCCGACCCCAGCAAGCTGGAAAACCTCAACGATGTGATCGAGGCCCTGCGCACCACCGATGCCGAGCTGGGCCTGGCCTTTGATGGCGATGGTGACCGCTTGGGCATCGTCACCAAAGATGGCCAAATTATTTTTCCGGACCGTCAAATGGGCTTGTTCGCGCAAGACGTGCTCACCCGTGTGCCCGGCGGCACGATTGTGTTTGACGTCAAGTGCTCGCAACGTTTGGCGCCCACCATCCGCAGCGCGGGTGGTCAAGCCCTGATGTTTCGAACCGGCCATTCGCTCATCAAAGCGAAGATGAAAGAAATCGACTCGCCTTTGGGCGGCGAGATGAGCGGCCACATCTTTTTCAAAGAACGTTGGTACGGCTTTGATGACGGCACCTACGCCGGCTGTCGTTTGCTGGAAATTCTCAGCCGCAGCCCAGACGCCAGTGCGGTGCTCAATGCCTTGCCCACCAGCCACTCGACCCCTGAGCTCAATGTGGGTTGCGCCGAGGGCGAGCCCCACCGCGTCAGCACTGCGTTGCAGCAGTTGGTGGCGGCGGGAGACGTGCCGTCGCCCGCCTTCAACCCGCAGGTGTGTGTGATCGATGGCTTGCGCATTGACTGGGACGACGGCTTTGGCCTGATCCGCGCCTCCAACACCACCCCGGTGTTGGTGTTGCGCTTTGAAGGTCAGACGCCTGAGGCGTTGGCGCGCATTGAGCACGACATGCTGGCGCTGCTGCGCCAGGTCAAGCCCGATGCCGCTTTTCAAGAGGCCGCGCATTGAGCACAGCCGTCGGCCCTGACCCTCGCGCTTTGAAGGTGCTGGTGGTCAAGCTGTCGTCTTTGGGCGATGTGGTGCACAGCTTGCCCGCGGTGATGGACATGCAGGCGGCGTTCCCCAACGCACAAATCGATTGGGTGGTTGAGCGCGGTTTCGCCCCCATGGCCGCGCGCTGCCAAGCGGTGCACCGCGTGATCCCTTGCGAATTGCGCCGTTGGCGCAAAGACCCGTGGTCAGCCACCACCCGTGCTGAGTGGCGTGCTTTCAAAACCGATCTGCAGCAAGAGGCCTACGACGCGGTGATCGACCTGCAAGGTCTGACCAAGTCGGCCCTGGTGTCCTGGCTGGCGCGCACCACGCACAGCGGCAAACGTTATGCCTTGGCCAACCGCACCGACGGATCGGGCTATGAGCGCCCCACCCGGTGGGTGGCCGATGTGGCGCTGCGCGTGACACCGCACATCCATGCGGTGGACCGTGCCCGGGTGGTGTGCGCGCAAGCCTTGGGCTATGCCGTGCCAGCCCGTTTGAATTACGGCTTAGGGCAGGCCAGTGCCCAACCCAAGCCCTGTGTGGTGCTGGTGCACGGCACCTCGCGTGCTGACAAAGAATGGCCGCTGGCGCATTGGTTTGAATTGGGACAACGGTTCAAGCAAAGCGGCTTGAACGTGGCATTGCCGCATGGCAATGAGACCGAGCGCATCCGCTGCGAAGCCTTGGCCGAAATACTGCCCGGCGCCGTGGTGTGGCCGCGCTTGTCGCTGGACGACTTGACCACCGAGATGGCCCAGTGCGTGGGCGTGATCGGTGTGGACAGTGGCTTGAGCCACATCGCCGTGGCCTTGGATGTGCCCCATGTGCAAATTTACAACTTCGACACCGCGTGGCGCACCGGCCCGGTGGGGCGTGCGCGCCAATGTGCCTTGGTCGATTGCCCCACGCCCACGGTCGATGCGGTGTGGCAAGCCTGGCAGCACTGTGTGCAGGCTGCGTCCGCTCAAGGACCGCGCGCATGACGCGCTGGCTCTACAGCCTGGTGGTGTGGGCGCTGCAACCGTTGTTGCGCGCCAAGCTCAAACGCCGTGGCCGCGATGAGGCGGGCTACTTGGTGGCCATCGACGAGCGCTTTGGCCGCTACAGCCATGCGCCTGCGGATGCCGGGGCACCCGCTTGTGTGTGGGTGCATGCGGTGTCGCTGGG
>CANFJA010000074.1 GCA_947447235.1 Comamonadaceae bacterium | reverse complement strand
TTGGCGTCGCTGGCGCGGGCTTGGGCCAGGGTGACTTCGCTGTCAATGTCCAAAAACGCGTTGTTGGGGTTGCCGCCGGTGCGCGCTAAAAAGCGGGTCGCTACCTCGACGGCACTGACTTGCTTGCTGCGCAAGCGCTCAGCGAGCGCTGCCACGCTCAGGGTGTGCAAATCGGTCATGGCTTACTCAATCACTTTGGGAACCAAAAACAAACCGCGTTCCACAGCCGGGGCGCTGCGTTGGTTGGTCTCGCGTTGGTTGGTCTCGCTGGCAACGTCAGGGCGCAAGCGCAGGTGCATGCCCGCCGATTGGGCCATGGCATCGACCGGGTGCGCCATGGGCACCACCCCGGTGGTGTCGACGTTGCTGATTTGCGCAACGATGCTGAAAAAATCGTTGATCTTGCCCAGCATGCGCTGTTGCTCGTCGGGCTGGAGCTCAAGCCGGGCCAAGTTGGCAATGCGGCTGATGTCTTGGTCGTTGAGGGACATACGTGTGAAATCAAGGTTTGTGGTCAAGACAGACGCAGAACCCAAAGGGGCGCGTCAGCCCGAGAAAACCCGTGTTTTATGGGGGATGCGGTATTATCTCGCCTTTGCGTCCGCGCCCGCGGGCACCACAAACAACGTGGCGATGCGCCAGCTGCGCGTCGCTTGAGAGGACAGTGATGTTTGGATCTTTCCGTCGGTATTTTTCTACCGACTTGGCGATTGACTTGGGTACCGCCAACACCCTGATTTACGTGCGCGACAAAGGCATTGTGTTGGACGAGCCCTCGGTGGTGTCCATCCGCCATGAAGGCGGCCCACAAGGCAAAAAAACCATCCAAGCTGTGGGCCACGAAGCCAAGGCGATGTTGGGCAAAGTGCCGGGCAACATTGAGGCGATTCGCCCGATGAAAGACGGCGTGATCGCCGACTTCACGGTGACCGAGCAAATGCTCAAGCAGTTCATCAAGATGGTGCACCCCCGCTCGGTGTTGAAGCCCAGCCCCCGCATCATCATTTGCGTGCCTTGCGGTTCGACCCAGGTGGAGCGCCGCGCCATTCGCGAATCGGCCTTGGGCGCAGGTGCCTCCGAGGTGTATTTGATCGAAGAGCCAATGGCTGCTGCCATTGGTGCGGGTTTGCCGGTGTCGGACGCTTCCGGGTCGATGGTGGTCGACATTGGCGGTGGCACCACCGAAGTGGGTGTGATTTCGCTCGGCGGCATGGTCTACAAAGGCAGCGTGCGCGTGGGTGGCGACAAGTTTGACGAAGCCATCATCAATTACATCCGCCGCAACTACGGCATGTTGATTGGCGAGCCCACGGCTGAAGCCATCAAGAAGAAGATTGGTTCGGCGTTCCCCGGCTCTGAAGTCAAAGAGATGGAAGTCAAGGGCCGCAATCTGTCTGAAGGCGTGCCACGCTCGTTCACGATCTCGTCGAACGAAATCTTGGAAGCCTTGACCGACCCGCTCAACAACATCGTGTCTGCGGTCAAAAACGCCTTGGAGCAAACGCCCCCTGAATTGGGCGCGGACATTGCCGAGCGCGGCATGATGTTGACCGGCGGCGGCGCCCTGTTGCGTGACCTGGACCGCTTGCTGGCAGAAGAAACCGGTTTGCCCGTGTTGGTGGCCGAAGACCCGCTGACCTGTGTGGTGCGCGGTTGTGGCTTGGCCCTGGAGCGCATGGAGCGTTTGGGCTCGATCTTCACCAGCGAATAAGCCGATGGTCGGCGCCTCAGACTGAGTTCGGCAAGCCATGCCACTTGGTACGCTGGACCGATCGCCACCTGCCTTTTTCAAACAAGGCCCGTCGGCCATCTCCAAACTCTTGTTCTTCAGCGCCTTGTCGGTGCTGTTGATGGTGGCCGATGTCCGCTTTGGCGTGACCCAGCCGATTCGCGCTGTGCTCTCCGTGGGCTTGTATCCCGTTCAATGGTTGGCTTTGCGCCCGCAAATGTTGGTCGAGCTCGGCAACGACTACATGCAAGCGCGTGACGTGGCACAAGCGGCCGAATGGCAAGCGCGTCAGCAATTGCTGGTGCAAGCGCAGCGTTCGGGTAAGGTGGAGCAACTGGCACTGGAAAACCATCAGCTGCGTGAACTGTTGGGCCTGCGGGAGCGTCTAGAGACCACGGGCGTGACCGCCGAGGTGTTGTATGACGCCGCCGACCCCTACACCCGTAAATTGATCATCGACAAAGGCCTCACGCACGGCATCAAACCCAGCTCACCGGTGATGGATGAGCGCGGCATCTTGGGGCAAGTCACCCGTGTGCTGCCCTTGGTCAGCGAGGTGACCTTGGTGACCGACCGTGAACACTCGATTCCAGTTCTCAACACCCGCACAGGTGCACGTGGCGTGGCTTTTGGTGAGGCCGGTGGTGCCCCTTTGCTTGAGCTGCGCTTCATGGCCACCAACGCCGACATTGAGGTGGGCGACCTGTTGTCGACCAGCGGCGTGGATGGTGTGTACCCCTCGGGCATTCCGGTGGCCCAGGTTGTCAAGGTTGAACGGCGTGCAGAAACTGTGTTTGCCCGCATCTTGTGCGAGCCTGTGGGGCGCGTCCAAGGGGCGCGTCATGTGATGGTGCTCGAGCCCCTGACCGACAAATTGCCGCCTCGCCCGTCTGTGGACAAGCAGCAACCTTATGCACAAGCCAAAGGGGGTCGCCG
Source organism: Comamonadaceae bacterium (assembly GCA_947447235.1). GTDB lineage: Bacteria > Pseudomonadota > Gammaproteobacteria > Burkholderiales > Burkholderiaceae_C > Limnohabitans. Next base: position 5,468 of record CANFJA010000074.1, on the reverse strand, counting down.
ATGATCATGCCCCGCGGTCATCAATTGTTGCTGCCTGCCAAACCTTGGTTCATTGCTTTGTCGCTGTTGGTGGCCTTGCTCATCAACATGGTGGTCAACATGAGCTTGGTGGGCAATGCCGCATGGGTGCCCGATTTCTTGGCGCTGGTGATGGTGTTTTGGTGCATTCACCAACCGCGCATCGTAGGCATTGGCATGGCGTTTTTTTTGGGCGTGGTCAGTGATGTGCACCAAGCGGCTTTGTTGGGCCAGCATGCCTTGACCTACACCGGCTTGGGTTTTTTGGCCGTCATGGTGCACCGGCGTTTGTTGTGGTTTTCAGTGCCCTCCCAAGCCATGCAAGTGTTGCCCTTGTTTTTGGCGGCCCATTGTTTGGCCTTGACGGTGCGCTCGCTCTCGGGTGCTGTGTTTCCGGGTTGGGAATTGTTGTTGGCGCCAATTGCCGAGGCCTTGCTGTGGCCCTTGGTGAGCGTGATGTTGCTGGCGCCTCAGCGACGCGCGCCTGACCCAGACAACACCCGGCCGCTATGAGCGTCATCCGCAACATCGAAGGCGACCTGCGCCGCTTCAGGGCGCGCATGGTGGTGGTGACGGCGGCCATCTTGCTGGCTTTTCTGGTCTTGGTCTTGCGCTTGTTTTACTTGCAAGTCATTCGCTATGACGACTTGAACGAACAGGCCGAAAACAACCGCACGGCCATCGTGCCGATCGTGCCCAACCGTGGCGTGATCATGGACCGCAATGGCGTGGTTTTGGCCACCAACTATTCCGCCTACACGCTGGAGATCACGCCGTCCAAAGTGGTGGTCCCGCTGGATGAGTTGATCGAGCAGTTGGCCGGCGTGATCGACATCCAAAGTCGCGACAAGCGCCGCTTTAAAAAGCAAATGGACGAATCCAAAAGCTTTGAGTCGGTGCCCATCCGCAACCGTCTGAGCGATGAAGAGGTGGCACGCTTTGCGGCGCAACGCTATCGCTTTCCTGGCGTCGAGATCAAGGCGCGTTTGTTTCGCAACTACCCTTACAACGAGTTGGCCAGCCATGTGATTGGTTACATCGGACGCATCAACCAAGCCGAAAAAGCCAAGATCGAAGAGTCGGAAGATTCAGGCAATTACCGTGGCACCGACTACATCGGCAAACTGGGTGTCGAGCAAAGCTACGAAGCGCAATTGCACGGCACCACTGGCGTGCAAGAGATGGAGACATCAGCAGGCGGTCGTGCGGTGCGCCGCCTCAACAGCAGCCAAGCCATACCGGGCAACAGCGTGGTGTTGTCGATCGACATCAAGTTGCAAAAATTGGTGGAAGACCTGTATGGCAAGCGTCGTGGCGCCTTGGTGGCGCTCGATCCCAAGACCGGCGAGGTCTTGGCGTTTGTCAGCAAGCCCACCTTCGACCCCAACTTGTTTGTCGATGGCATTGATTTTGAAAATTGGCAGGCACTCAACGAGTCGCCCGATAAGCCCTTGCTCAACCGAGCCTTGCGTGGCACCTATCCACCCGGGTCGACCTACAAACCTTTCATGGCCTTGGCGGCGTTGCAAACGGGCAAGCGTGCCGAGAAGACCTTGATTCCTGACCCTGGTTATTTCATGTTCGGCAACCACCGTTTCCGCGATGACAAAGAGGGCGGGCATGGCATGGTGGACATGTACAAGTCGATCGTGGAGTCTTGCGACACCTACTACTACACCCTGGCGCGAGACATGGGCGTAGACCTGATGTACGAGCAAATGAAGCCCTTGGGCTTTGGCCAAATCACTGGCATAGACATCTTGGGTGAGTCGCGCGGCGTGTTGCCTTCGACCGAGTGGAAACGCACCACCTACAAAAAGCCCGAACAGCAACGCTGGTACTCGGGCGAAACGATTTCGCTGGGCATTGGGCAGGGGTACAACAGTTTCACCATGCTGCAAATTGCCCATGCCATGGGGACCATTGCGAACAGCGGTTTGAAGATGAAACCGCACCTGGTGCGTGAGGTGGTCGATGTGGAGACCAAAGTGGCCACCTTGGTGGCCAAAGAACCCATCGGGCAATTGTCTTTCACGCCTGAAAACCTCGAGGTCATTCGCCGCGCCATGGTGGGCGTGAACCTGGAGGGCACCTCCGCCAGCAGCTTTGTGGGCGCCCCTTACACCAGTGGTGGCAAGACGGGAACGGCACAGGTGTACACCGTCAAGCAAAATGAAAAGTACAACGCAGCCACCATTGATGAACGTATGCGCGACCATGCGCTGTTCATTGCCTTTGCCCCAGCTGAGGACCCCAAAGTGGCGCTGGCCATGGTGGTGGAGAACGCGGGTTTTGGGGCGCAAAATGCTGCGCCGATTGCTCGGCGGGTGTTTGATTTTGTGATCATGGGGCAATACCCCGCGCAAGAAGACATCGACGCAGTGCAAAAAGGCCAAGCCACCCGACCGATTGGCAAACCCAGGCCGGTGGCCAGTGTGACTTGGCCCCCCAAGGCGCTCGAGGTGGCAGAGGTCAGCCCGCCAGACAAAGTGGCTTCAGAGGCCAAGCCCAAAGCATCCGCGCCTGCTGGCGCACGCTGAGCCTAGGCCTGACGTGGCGAAAGCGTCAACATCAACGCAAAAATGCGTCGTAGCTGGTTTTGCCAATCAGTGCACTCACCACGACCAAGAACACCCCGCGCACAAAACCAGCCCCGTGTTTGAGTGCCATCCGAGTGCCCAGCAAGCTCCCCGCCACATTGGCCATGGCCAAAGGCAGGGCCAAGTGCCACCAGACATGGCCTGTCCACGTGAACAGCACCAAGGCTGCGGCGTTGCTGGATAGGTTGAGGAGCTTGGCGGCAACAGAAGCGTTCAAAAAGTCGTAGCCCAGCCAACGCACCAGCAAGAAAACAAAAAAACTGCCGGTCCCAGGCCCAAAAAATCCGTCGTAAAAGCCCACCGTCAGCCCGACGATGGCGGTTGCACCCATTTCGGCACGACCTTCATAACGAGGGCGGTGATGGCGCCCCAAGTCTTTGCGCGCCAAGGTGTAGAGCAGCACGGCCAGCAAGACGACAGGCAGCAGGCGGCGTAAGAATTCAGGTGAAATCAGGGTCACCAACCAAGCGCCCGCAAATGACCCGCCCATCGCCAGCCCGGCTGCGGGCAGCAGCACGCGCCAGCGCAGGGGCACGCGCTGGCTGTATTGCCAGGCGGCAAAGCTGGTGCCCCAGACCGAGGCGCTTTTGTTGGTGCCCAGCAGTGCGGCGGGCGGCGCAGACGGATACACGGCCAACAGGGCGGGCAGCAAAATCAAACCGCCACCGCCGACGATCGAATCCACAAAACCAGCCAGCCCAGAAGCGACGGTGGCGATCAAAAGTTCCATGCAGGGATTGTGGTCTGAGATGGGCATCTGATGCAGACCCGCAAAGCAAAAGGCACCGGGATCAACCGGTGCCTTTTCCATCAACGCCCTGTGCGCAGGGCTGTTTGTATGTCTCCTCAGACCCTCTGTCAACAGCACGTGGGCTGTTGCGAGTGATCAGAATGTACGGTCTCGATGGCGACTCAATCCTCGGGAGTTTCCCTTGCGGGCTTACCCGGTGCGCGTCAACCCTGAGTGGCTTCATGCGCCAGCCACTGGGCGGCTTTTTCCGCCAACATCAAGGTGGGGCTGTTGGTGTTGCCGCTGGTGATGGTGGGCATGACGCTGGCATCGGCCACGCGCAAGCCGCGCACCACACCGCCACGCCCATCGCGCACCCGCAGTTCGGTGTCCACCACGGCCAGTGGGTCATCCAAGCGGCCCATGCGGGCGGTGCCCACGGGATGAAAGATGGTGGTGGCAATGTCGCCGGCCAAGCGCGCCAGCTCGTCGTCGGTTTGGTATTGCACGCCCGGTTTCCACTCGACAGGTTGGTACTTGGCGAGTGCGGGTTGGGCGGCGATGCGTCGGGTCACACGCAACGAGTCGGCGGCCACTTGTCGGTCTTCGGGGGTGCTGAGGTAGTTGGGTGCAATGTGCGGCGCATCGGCAAAGTGCGGACTTAGGAGATGGACCGTGCCACGGCTGGTGGGGTTGAGGTTGCACACGCTGGCCGTGAAGGCCGGGAAGTTGTGCAAGGGTTCGCCAAATGCATCCAGGCTGAGGGGCTGCACGTGGTACTCGATGTTGGGGTAGGGCTGGTTAGGGCTGCTGCGGGTGAAGGCGCCCAGTTGCGACGGCGCCATGCTCATGGGGCCACTTTGTGTGAGGAGGTATTCCAAGCCGATCTTGGCCTTGCCCCACCAGCTGTGGGCCATGGTGTTGAGGGTGGTCACGCCTTGCACCTTGAAGACCGAGCGAATTTGCAAATGGTCTTGCAGGTTGGCGCCCACGCCGGGCAAGTCGACGACCGGTTCAATGCCGTGCTGTTTCAGCAAGTCTGCGGGGCCTAGGCCCGAGAGCTGCAAGATGTGTGGTGTGCCAATGCTGCCTGCGCTCAACACCACGGACTCTTTGGCTGTGACGCTGACATGGCCTTGGCCCGTCCAGACCTTCACGCCCGTGCAGTGCGCTTGGCCGTTGGCATCGGTGGTCATGAGCAATTGGCTGACTTGGGCCGAGGTCCAGAGTTCAAAGTTGGGGCGGGCGTAGCAGGTGGGGCGCAAAAAAGCCTTGGGTGTGTTCCAACGCCAGCCCCGCTTTTGGTTGACTTCGAAATAGCCCACGCCTTCGTTGTCGCCCCGGTTGAAGTCGTCGGTGGCAGGGATACCCGCTTGCACCGCGGCTTGGGCAAAGGCGTCGAGCACGTCCCAGCGCAAACGCTGGCGCTCCACCCGCCATTCGCCCCCGGCGATGTGGTGGCGCAGGGTGTCGCCATACACCGTGCGGTCGTTGAGCAACACCTCGCTGCGCGCCCCTTTGGCGCCGTGCATCGCATCGGCGCCGCCGTGGTGGTCTTCGTGCAGCTTGAAATACGGCAAGCACTGGTCCCAGCGCCAGCGCGCGTCGCCTGTGAGTTCGGCCCAGTGGTTGTAGTCACGCGCTTGGCCGCGCATGTAAATCATGCCGTTGATGCTCGAGCATCCGCCCAGCACCTTGCCACGCGGGTAGCGCAAGCTGCGGCCATTCAGACCTGCCTCAGCAGCCGTGTTGTAGAGCCAGTCGGTGCGTGGGTTGCCAATGCAGTAGAGGTAACCCACGGGAATATGCACCCAGTGGTAATCGTCACGGCGACCTGCTTCGATCAACAACACCCGCTTGCTGGCGTTGGCGCTCAGTCGGTTGGCCAGCAGACAGCCAGCGGTGCCTGCGCCGACGATGATGTAGTCAAACTGGGTGTCGCTCATCACTTAGACGTTGGCATGGCGAACTCCGCGCCTTTGCCAATGCTGTCGGGCCAGCGCTGCATCACGCTCTTTTGCTTGGTGTAAAAGCGCACACCCTCTTCGCCGTAGGCGTGCATGTCGCCAACCAAACTCTTCTTCCAGCCGCCAAAACCGTGCCACGCCATCGGCACTGGA
>CANFJA010000073.1 GCA_947447235.1 Comamonadaceae bacterium | reverse complement strand
GCTCGGTCCAAGTCCAAGCCGGTGTCGGTCAAGGTGGCGTGTTGCACCGAAATCCCGGCACATGACTTGATGGGATAGACCCACAGTTGATCAATCAAAGCATGGCGCTGGTTGCTGTGTGGGGTTGCTGCGCGAGAGGTCATGCCACATTGTGCCGCCCTCCTACAATGGTTGAATGGCTCAAACATTGGACGTGTGTATTCGTGGCGACGGCATGGTCGGGCGCACTTTGGCGCTGCTGCTGGCGCGTCAACGCTTGCGAGTTGGCTTGGTCACCTCCGAGCCTAAAAAAAACCAAGATGTAAGGGCCTACTCACTCAACAAGGCTTCACGCGACTTGCTCACTGAACTGCGCTGCTGGCCAGATGCCCAGCACGCCACCGCCGTGCAGGACATGCGTGTGTGGGGTGATGACGGTGGCTTTGTGCACTTTGCCAGCCCCACACCCGAAGGCTTGAGCTGGATCGTAGATGTACCCGTGCTGGAGGCCCAATTGGCCGAGGCCGTGCGCTACCAGTCCGACATTGCCTGTTTGACGGCGCCTGCGCCTGCCGCACTCACCGTGGTCTGCGAAGGCCGCCACAGCATCACCCGCGACGAATTGGGGGTGAACTTTGAGACCCTGCCCTACCAGCAACACGCCGTGGCCGCACGCGTGCGTGGCGGCGTGCCCCACCGCCAACAGGCCTTGCAGTGGTTTCACCAAGGCACACACGGGTTAGAAATTTTGGCACTGCTGCCCCTGGGCGGCCCGCACGGCGACAGCGCGGCAGTGGTGTGGTCGCTCCCACCTGAGCGCGCCAGCGCCATGCTGGCATTGGACGCCCCCGCTTTTGCCAGTGCCCTGCAAGACGCCAGCCACGGCGTGCTGGGACAACTCGAACTCACCAGCGAACGCGCCATGTGGCCACTGCAACTGGCACGCGCCGAGCACTGGATTGGCACCTTGGCCGACGGCCGTGCCTGGGCGCTGGCGGGTGACGCCGCACACACCATCCACCCCTTGGCTGGACTTGGGCTCAACCTGGGGCTGGCCGATGCCGCCCAATTGGCCCAGGTGCTGAAAAGCCTCGACGCTGCCGACTACTGGCGCAGCGTGGGGGACCGGCATTTGCTGCGCCGCTACGAGCGCGCCCGCAAAGCCGACATGCTGCCGACTTGGCTGGCTTGCGACAGCTTGCAGCGCTTGTTCGCCCACCCCCATGCCAGCGTGCAGGCCTTGCGCAACTGGGGCATGTCTGGCTTTGACAGCTTGGCCCCCTTGAAGCGCTGGACCATGCAGCAAGCCATGCAATGACCCCTCACCTTGGACTCCTGATGACACGCACACGCCAACTCCTCACACTCGCTGCTGCCCTGTGGGTGTTGGCAGGCTCCGCCTGGGCCCAAGGCCACGAAGCGACCATCCGCAAAAACCTGAGCGAGCGCATTCCGCAACTGCCCAAGATCGAGGAAATCAGCCGTACGCCCATGAGCGGTTTGTACGAAGTACGTTTGAACGGCAACGAGATTTACTACAGCGACGCCGACGGCAACTTCCTCATCCAAGGCAACCTGATCGACACCAAAAGCCGCCGCAACCTGACCGAAGAGCGCGAGGCCAAACTGGGCGCCATCGACTTTGCCAGCCTGCCCCTCAAAGACGCCATCCAGATTGTGCGTGGCAACGGCAAGCGCAAGTTGGCGGTGTTCGAAGACCCCAACTGTGGCTATTGCAAGCGCTTCGAGCGTGACTTGGCCAAGGTCGACAACGTCACCATCTACCTGTTCCTCTATCCCATCTTGGGTCAGGACTCGTCCGACAAATCACGCAACGTCTGGTGCGCCAAAGACCCTGCCGCCGCTTGGGCACAAGTCATGGGCGAAGGTCGCATCGCCCATGCATCGGCGTGCGACACCTCGGCCATTGCGCGCAATGTCGAGTTTGGCCGCAAGTTCAAAATCACCGGCACGCCCACCTTGGTGGCGCAAGACGGCGCACGCGTGCCGGGCGCCATCAACACCCAACAAATTGAAAAACTCTTGGCCGACGCCAGCAAGTAAACACCCATGGCACATACCCCCATCACCCCTGACAGCGCCGCTGGCGTGTTGATTCAACGCTTGGGCTACGGCGGTTTGGTGCCGTTTGTCACCCTGGCCTTGCTGATGTGGATCGTGACCCCCGAAGCGCACCCCTTGGTGGCGATGGCCTTGACGTCGTATGCGGCCACCATTTGCGCCTTCTTGGGCGGCATCCACTGGGGCATCGGCTTGCGACACAACGCACCCTCGCGCAAGCTGCACATGGTGTGGGGCGTGGTGCCTTCGTTGGTGGCCTGGGTTGGGGTGATGATGCCGGCCTACGCTGGCCTGCCCGTGCTGGCCGTGTTGCTGGTGGCGTGCTACTTGGTAGACCGTAAAACCTGGGCCGAGGCTGGCCTGCGCGACTGGATGACCTTGCGTTTTCGATTGACTGTGGTGTCCACGCTCTCATGCTTGCTGGGCGCTGCGTCCACCTGAGCCCATCGTCCACGCCATGACACGCACGATCCATCGCAAAACGCTTGGCAAAGCCGCCATGCCGTCCAACAGCAACATCCAACCAACCGCCACTCGGCACACCGAGCCTCAAATTCACTACCGCATCGAACTGGCCGATCTGCACGCCCACCTGTATGGCGTGACCCTCACCATCGACCAACCCGCCGCCCAACAACAGGTGTCCTTGCCGGTGTGGATTGCGGGCAGCTACATGGTGCGCGAGTTTTCCAAGCAACTCATCTCGCTCACCGCGCGCCAAGGCAACCATTCCGTAGCGCTGCAGCAGCTCGACAAATGCAGCTGGCAAGTCGACTGCACGGCTGACGGCCCGCTCACCTTGCACTACCTGGTGCATGCACACGACAACTCGGTGCGCACCGCATGGTTGGACTCACAACGCGGCTTTTTCAACGCCACCAGCCTGTGCTTGCGCGTGGCGGGCTCTGAGGACCAGCCCCATGTGCTGGCCCTGGTGCCGCACACTGCCCTGCCCACTTGGGCCGTGGCCACGGGCCTCACGCCCTTGAAGGTCAATCCGCGCGGATTTGGCAGCTACCTCGCCGCCGACTACGACGAGTTGGCCGACTGCCCCGTCGAGATGGGGGAGTTTTGGTCAGGCCACTTCACCGCCTGCGGTGTGCCGCATCGCTTTGTGGTGGCCGGTGCCACACCCGCCTTCGATGGCGAGCGTTTGCTGCAAGATGCCCAAAAAATTTGCGAAACGGCCCTGCGCTTTTGGCATGGCAACCAGCGCGCGCACATTCCGCACACGCGCTATGTGTTCATGCTCAACGCAGTGGCTGAGGGCTACGGGGGCTTGGAGCACCGCAACTCCACCGCCTTGATTTGTCAACGCGCCGACCTGCCACGGCTGAGCGACACCCCCGCACGCAGCGACGCACTCAAAACAAAAGTGGGCAAGCCCAACGACGGTTACACCACCTTGCTGGGGCTGATCAGCCACGAGTACTTTCACACCTGGAATGTCAAGCGACTGCGCCCGGCAGAGTTTGCACGCTACGACTACACGCAAGAAAACTACACCGAACTGCTGTGGTTTTTTGAGGGTTTCACCAGCTATTACGACGACAAACTGTTGCGCCGCGCCGGCTTGATCGACGACGTGCATTACTTGCGCCTGCTCAACAAAACCATCAACCAGGTGCTGCAAACACCGGGACGCTGGGTGCACAGCGTGGCGCAGTCGAGCTTTGAATCTTGGACCAAGTACTACCGAGCCGACGCCAACACCCCCAACCTGACGGTGAGCTACTACACCAAGGGCGCGTTGATCGCCCTGTGCCTGGACTTGGCCCTGCGCCAGCACGGCGTGAAGAACCACCGCATCTCTTTGGACGATGTGATGCGCGGCCTGTGGGCGCGTTGCCAAGGTGGCCCCATGCACGAAGCCGATTTGTTGGCCGTATTGCACGAACTCACAGGCCGCTCGTGGGCACGCGAGATCAAAGCCTGGGTGCATGGCACACGCGACTTGCCACTGCAAGACGCGCTCACCGCACACGGTGTGGCTGTGCACCACGACCCGGCGCAGCTGGCTCAGCGCTTGGGACTTCGGGTGAGCGAAGACCACAGCATCCAGATCAAGCAAGTGCTCAGCGGCAGTGCTGCCCATGCCGCAGGCTTTGCGCCTGGAGATGAGTGGTTGGGTGTGGAGATCGGCGGCAAAACCGCCAGTGCTTGGCGCTTGAAAAAAATCGACGAGTTGTTGCTCTATGTGGGCCGCGCCAAGAAGGTCACGGCGCTGGTCAGCCGTGACCGCCAGCTGTTGCGCTTGCCTTTGAACTTGCCTGCTGTCAAAGCACAGGCCAGCTGGCGTTTGTCCATCCTGGACGAAGCCAAAGTGACAGCCTGGTTGGACTGAAGTTCTTGGCTTTCAGCGCAGAGCGTTCGACGCTCTGCCAAAAGGCCTGAGCCCCACAGGCGGTCTACTTGGCCTCAGGTGACAAGCCGCATATCCACCACCCGCTTGGCCTTGCCTTGGCTGCGCTCCACGCCGCCTTCGGCCTTGAGGTCCACCGCGATGCTGGTGCCCACAAAGGTTTTCACATCGTGCTGCAACTGCTGCGCCGCTGCGCGTGCAGCCTGGCCTTGCGGGTCCACACCCGGGCGTGTCTCCACCACCACTTTCAGGCTGTCCATCGGGCCTTCGCGGGTCAGCACGCATTGGTAATGCGGCGCCAGTTCGGGGCGCTTCAAAATGAATTCTTCAATTTGTGAGGGGAACACATTCACGCCACGCACGATCATCATGTCGTCGCTGCGGCCCGTGATTTTTTCCATGCGCCGCATGCTGCGCGCGGTGCCTGGCAACAAACGCGTCAGGTCACGCGTGCGGTAACGGATGATGGGCAAGGCCTCTTTGGTGAGGCTGGTGAACACCAACTCACCCATCTCGCCGTCGGCCACCGGCTCACCCGTGTCGGGGTGGATGATCTCGGGGTAGAAATGGTCTTCCCAAATCGTGGGACCGTCTTTGGTTTCCACACACTCACTGGCCACACCTGGGCCCATCACTTCGGAGAGTCCGTAGATGTCTACCGCGTCGATGCCCATGCGCAGCTCAATGGCGCGACGCATGTCGTTGGTCCAGGGCTCGGCACCAAAAATACCCAAGCGCAAACTCGACTCCGCAGCCGACAAACCCTGACGCTCAAACTCATCGGCAATGGCCAACATGTAGCTGGGGGTCACCATGATCAGATCGGGCTTGAAGTCGCGAATCAGCTGCACTTGCCGCTCGGTTTGACCACCACCAAACGGCACCACGGTCAGCCCCAAACGCTCAGCGCCATAGTGCGCCCCGAGTCCTCCCGTGAACAAACCGTAGCCATAGCTCACATGCACCATGTCACCGGGTCGCGCACCCGCCGCACGGATGCTGCGCGCCACCACGTGGGACCACACGTCGATGTCGTTTTGCGTGTAAGCCACCACCGTGGGTTTACCGGTGGTGCCGCTCGATGCATGGATGCGCACACACTGCTCGCGTGGCACAGCCAACATGCCAAACGGGTAGTTGTCGCGCAAGTCGGCTTTGGTGGTGAACGGAAATTTGGCCAAGTCGGCCAAGCGTTTGCAGTCGCTCGGGTGTACACCCGCCGCATCAAACTTGGCACGGTAGGCGGGTGAGTTGGCATACGCCTGATGCAGCGTGGCTTGCAGGCGCTTGAGCTGCAAGGCGCGCAGTTCGTCGGTGCTGGCTTTTTCAATCGGCTCGAGCGCAAACGCTGGGGTGGAAGAGGGTACGGGTTTCATTCGGGGATCACAGTGCCTTGAATTTGAGCGCTCTTGCCGCGGAACATGGCAATGGTGTCGCCATGCTGGTTGGTCACGCGCATGTCGTAAATGCCGTGGCGACCCGACAGCGTTTGCTCCACCCCCTCGCAGGTCAGCACATCGCCCAACTTGGCAGGTTTTAAAAATTCAATGCTGCAGCCTGCGGCCACTGCCACTTTGTTGTAGCTGTTGCAGGCAAACGCAAAGGTGGAGTCGGCCAAGGTGAAGATGAAGCCACCGTGGCAAATTTGGTGGCCGTTCAAATGCAGTTCACGCACCGGCATGCGCAATACGGCGCGGCCAGGTTCGCATTTCAAAATTTCAATGCCCATGGTGTCTTTGGTGGCGGTGTCGACCGCAAACATGGCGGTGGCCACTTGTTGTGCCAGGGTGTGTGCGTCGGTGGTCATCACTCGCCTTTGAACACCGCAGGGCGTTTTTCTAAGAAAGCGCTCACGCCTTCGATGTAGTCGTGGGTGCAGCCCAGCGCAGCTTGTGCATCGCGCTCGGCATCCAGGTGTTCGCTGAAGGTGCGTGTGCCCGCATCGCGCAGCAAATGCCGAGTGGCCACCAAGGCCTTGGTAGGCATGACGGCCAGCTTGTCGGCCATGGCGCAGGCAGCCGCCACGCTGTCTTCGGCCACGTCCCAAATCAGGCCCCAGGCCTTGGCTTGCTCAGCCCCCAGCTTGTCGCCCGTCATGGCCAAGGCCATGGCGCGTGCCATGCCCAAGCGCTCGACCAACCACCAGCTGCCACCGGCATCTGGAATCAAGCCGATCTTGCTGAAGGCTTGGATGAAGCTCGCATTCGGCGAAGCAATCACGATGTCACAACACAGTGCCAGCGAGGCGCCAGCTCCTGCGGCTACCCCATTGATGGCAGCGACAGTGGGCATGCGCAGGTTTTGCAATTTGCGCGCGGTGGGGTTGAACGCTTGGTCGATCACGGGGCCCGGGTTGGCACGTGCCATCAAATCGGGACCTGGCGCAAAGTCAAACTCCGACAAATCAGCCCCTGCACAAAAGCCGCGTCCCGCACCGGTGATGACCATGGCGCGCATGGCCGGGTTGGCCTCGGCCCAATCGCACGCAGCCCACAAGTCGTGGTGCATTTGGCGGGTGAAACTGTTGATGGCTTGGGGGCGGTTGAGGGTGACGACGGCCACCTGGCCGCGTTCTTCGTACAAGACGTTGGAAGTCTCTGTGGGTGCTGTCATGGGGAAATCTCCTGCAAGAAATTTAGCATTCACCGACCAAGCGGTTGGTTAATGTTTACCCTTGGTGGGCTTGGCTATAGTTGGGCGGAGATCTTTTTATTTTTCTTTGTTGATTGGAGCGCCGACATGGCTTACGAATTCATCAATGTCCACACCGAAGCAGACAAAGTGGGCGTCATCACCCTCAACCGCCCCAAGCAACTCAATGCCTTGAACGCGGGTCTGATGGTGGAGCTGGGTCAAGCCCTGAAAGCGTTTGATGCAGACCCTGCCATTGGTTGCATGGTCATCACCGGCAGCGAAAAAGCCTTCGCCGCCGGCGCCGACATTGGTGCCATGGCCACCTACACATTTGCCGATGTGTACAAAGACGACTACATCACCCGCGACTGGGAAACCATCCGCAGCATCCGCAAACCCGTCATCGCAGCTGTGAGTGGTTTCGCCCTGGGTGGCGGCTGCGAGCTGGCCATGATGTGCGACTTCATCATTGCGGCTGACAACGCCAAGTTTGGTCAACCTGAAATCAAGCTCGGCATCATCCCCGGTGCCGGTGGTACCCAGCGTTTGCCACGCGCCGTTGGCAAAGCCAAGGCCATGGACTTGGCGCTGACAGGCCGCATGATGGACGTGCACGAAGCCGAGAAGGCCGGCTTGATCAGCCGCATCGTGCCGCTGGACAAACTGATGGAAGAAACCCTGGGCGCCGCCTTGATGATTTGCGACTACTCACAGCTCGCCGTCATGGCCGCCAAAGAGTCGATCAACCGCGCGTTCGAGAGCGGCTTGGCCGATGGCGTGATGTTCGAGCGTCGCTTGTTCCACGCCTTGTTCGCTACCCAAGATCAAAAAGAAGGCATGGATGCGTTTGTCAACAAACGCAAACCCAGCTTTACCCACACCTGAGCCCTCACCTAAGCCCTTACCGGCCCGGCTTCTTTTCATCCATCGTTATCAAGGAAACGCCATGCGTTCTTTCTGGTTACGCCGCATCGCGGTGTTGCTCTTGTGTTGCCCCGGTTTGGTTTTGGCGCAAGCGTTTCCCAACAAACCCATCAAAGTGCTGGTGCCCTTTCCAGCAGGCGGCACGGTCGACTTCTTTGCCCGCACCTTGGCCCCCAAACTGTCCGAGGCTTTGGGCCAAACGGTGCTGGTGGAAAACCGACCAGGCGCTGGCGGCAACATCGCCACTGAGGCTGTGGCCAAAGCGGCACCCGACGGCTACACCTTGTTGATGGGCTCAGAGATCGTGGCCATCAACACCTCGCTCTACAGCAAGCTCAACTACGACCCGCTCAAAG
>CANFJA010000072.1 GCA_947447235.1 Comamonadaceae bacterium | reverse complement strand
CTGAAACTCTTCGCTCAAGTCGCCACCAATGGCACCGCTGTCTGCCGCCACGGCGCGGTACTGCAAGCCAAAGCGGTCAAAGATTTGGCGGTAAGCCTGCGCCATCAGTTGGTAGCTGGCTTTGGCTGCCGTTGGGTTGCGGTCAAAGCTGTAAGCGTCTTTCATCACGAACTCACGCCCACGCATCAGGCCAAAACGAGGGCGACGTTCGTCACGAAATTTAGTTTGAATTTGGTAGAAGTTTTTAGGCAGCTGCTTGTAGCTGCGCAACTCTTGGCGGGCGATGTCGGTCACCACTTCTTCGCTGGTGGGTTGCACCACGAAGTCGCGGCCATGGCGGTCTTTGATGCGCAGCAACTCGGGCCCCATTTTTTCGAAGCGTCCAGTCTCTTGCCACAGTTCGGAGGGCTGAACCACGGGCATGCTGAGCTCAACGGCGCCGGCACGGTTCATTTCCTCACGCACGATGGCTTCAACCTTGCGAATGACGCGCAGGCCCATCGGCATGTAGTTGTAAATGCCAGCGCCCAGCTTCTTGATCAAGCCCGCGCGCATCATGAGTTTGTGACTCACCACTTCGGCGTCAGCGGGGGCTTCTTTGAGGGTGGAAATAAGGAACTGGGAAGCTTTCATGGCGGCACAAATAAATACGAAATGTCAGAGGGAAATCAGGGTGAGTCCTGAGGTGCGCACAGCAGCTCTGTGCATAATGGACTCAGTTCAAAAAATTTGAGGTTTGATTATGCTTGACCGAGAAGGGTTCAGACCCAACGTCGGCATCATCTTGCTCAACCAGAAAAATCAGGTGTTTTGGGGCAAGCGCATCCGCACCCACAGTTGGCAGTTTCCACAAGGTGGCATTGATCGAGGAGAGACTCCCGAACAAGCCATGTACCGTGAACTGCATGAAGAAGTGGGGCTCAAACAAGAGCATGTGCGCATCGTGGCCCGAACCCGAGACTGGTTGCGCTATGAGGTGCCAGACCGGTTCATCCGACGCGATGCACGCGGCTTTTACAAAGGCCAAAAGCAGATTTGGTTTTTGTTGCAACTGATCGCGCCAGATCACTCCTTGAACCTGCGCGCCACCAACCATCCGGAGTTCGACGCGTGGCGCTGGAACGACTACTGGGTGCCACTGGATGTCGTCGTAGAGTTCAAACGTGGGGTGTACGAAATGGCGTTGACCGAACTGTCACGCTATTTGCCACGGCATGAAGGACGCAACCGTTATTTGCGCGGCATGAACCACATCCAGCAAGAGATGAGTGTGACCACCAAACCATTTGGCATGTCCATCAGCATGAGCATGGAGTTACCACCGGGCGCCAGTTTTGACCCTGATCCCCAGTCTGGGCGTAAACAGGGTGACTGAAAAGAAAGCGCTGGACCTCTAGGCGCTGGCGTTTTGTCGTTCAAGCAGACTTGGTGAGCACCAAGTTGTCGCGGTGCACCATCTCGGCTTCTGCCACGTACCCCAGCAGTTGCTCTACATCCGCGGAAGGTTTGCGGCACAGCAAGCGCGCTTCCGCAGCTGCGTAATTGGCCAGGCCGCGCGCCACTTCGAGACCCTGTACATCCAAGATGGCGATCACTTCACCGCGTGAGAAGTCACCGTCCACACCAGTCATGCCAATGGGCAACAAGCTTTTGCCCTCGTGCAGCAACTTGACCACAGCGCCATCGTCGATGGTGACGGCGCCGCGCAGCTGCAGGTGATCGGCCATCCACTGCTTGCGGGCTTGTTGCTTTTGAGTAGGCGCGACCAGCAAGGTGCCAATCGCCTCACCTTGGGTCAATCGCACCAGCGCATCGGGCTCTCGCCCCCAGGCGATCACGGTAGAAGCACCAGAACCTGCAGCGCGCTTGGCAGCCAAAATTTTCGTGATCATGCCGCCTTTGCCAATGCTCGAGCCTGCGCCTCCGGCCATCTCTTCGAGCGCAACATCGCCTGCGCGGGCTTCGTGGACAAACGTGGCAGCAGGGTCTCGACGCGGGTCAGCGGTGTAGAGCCCTTGTTGATCGGTCAAGATGATCAAGGCGTCGGCTTCCACCAAATTGGCCACCAAGGCCCCCAAGGTGTCGTTGTCACCAAATTTGATTTCGTCGTTGACCACGGTGTCGTTCTCGTTGATCACCGGCAACACACCATGGGTCAACAAAGTCAGCAAGGTGGAACGTGCGTTGAGGTAGCGTTCGCGGTCCGCCAAATCTGCATGGGTGAGCAGCACTTGCGCCGAACCCAAGCCGTTTTCACGCAACTTGGTTTCGTACATCTGAGCCAAGCCCATTTGCCCCACTGCCGCCGCCGCTTGCAACTCGTGCAATTCATGCGGACGCGTGGTCCAGCCCAATCGCTTCATACCTTCGGCAATGGCACCGCTGGAGACCATGATGACTTCACGTCCGTCGCGCACCAGGACACTCAGCTGGCGGCACCATTCACCAATGGCCTGCTCATCCAAACCACGACCTTCGTTGGTCACCAGGCTAGAGCCGACCTTGACCACGATGCGACGCGCATCGCGTAACAAGTAGGTGGTGTTTTGGGTCATAGGGAAAAGTCAGGCTTGGGGTTCAACAAAGCGGGGATCGATGTATTCCGGAGGCTGTTCGGCTATTTGTTGCGCTTTGATATGTTTGTAAATATCTTTGATCAAGGATTCGCATCCCTCGCGCGTGAGCGCTGAAATTTGAAACACCGGACCTTTGTACTTGAAGCGTTTGACAAAGTCCGCCACCACAGCCTCCCGCTCGTCAGCGGGCACCATGTCGAGCTTGTTCAAGACCACCCAACGTGGCTTGTCATACAAGGCTTTGTCGTATTTTTTAAGTTCAGCCACGATGGCTTTGGCTTGCTTGACCGGGTCCACACCTTCATCAAACGGTGCAATGTCGATCATGTGCAGCAGCAGCCGTGTGCGTTGCAAGTGACGCAAGAACTGGTGTCCCAATCCTGCGCCGTCAGATGCACCTTCGATCAGTCCTGGCACATCGGCCACCACAAAACTTTGCTCTGGGCCCACACGCACCACACCCAAGTTCGGGTGCAAAGTGGTGAATGGGTAATCGGCGATTTTGGGTCTCGCGTTTGAAATGGCAGAAATCAGCGTGGACTTGCCCGCGTTGGGCATGCCGAGCAGACCCACGTCGGCCAATACTTTGAGCTCTAACTTGAGTTCTTTCTTTTCGCCTGGCCACCCAGGGGTTTTTTGACGGGGTGCACGGTTGATGGCGCTCTTAAAGCGCATATTGCCAAAGCCACCATCACCGCCTTTGGCAATGGTGATCACCTCACCAGGGGTAAGTAGCTCGAACAGAACATCGCCTGTTTCAGCGTCGGTGATGATGGTGCCGACTGGCATTTTGAGCGTGATGTCGTCGCCAGCGTGACCAAACATGTCGGAACCTAAACCATGTTGACCCCGTTTGGCTTCGTGACGACGCGAATACCGAAAGTCAACCAAGGTGTTGAGGTTGGGATCTGCCACAGCAAACACATGCCCGCCACGCCCTCCATCGCCGCCATTGGGCCCACCAAACTCTTTGTACTTCTCATGGCGAAACGAGACACAGCCGTTCCCCCCATCGCCTGCGGCGATGTCGATATAGGCTTCGTCTACGAATTTCATGGGGGTCTTAAAGTAGTAAAGCCCCGACAAGTCGGGGCTTTGTCACGCATTCGTTTGATCGAATTAAACGGGCGTGATGTTGACCATGTGCTTGTTCAAAGCGCCTTTGACGCCGAACGACACATGACCGTCCACCAAAGCGAACAAGGTGTGGTCTTTGCCCACGCCGACGTTGGTGCCGGGGTGGAATTTGGTACCACGCTGGCGCACGATGATGGCGCCAGCGGTGATCAACTCACCACCAAACGCTTTGACACCGAGCATTTTGGGCTTGGAATCTCGCCCGTTTCGCGTAGAGCCGCCGCCTTTTTTCTGTGCCATGTCAAATGCTCCTTAACCGTTGATGGAAGCAATCTGCAATTCTGTGAATTGCTGACGATGCCCTTGGCGCTTTTGGTAGTGCTTGCGACGACGCATCTTGAAAATGCGCACTTTGTCGTGCTTACCATGAGACAAGACTGTGACTGTGACAGTTGCGCCGGACACCAAGGGTGTGCCGATCTTGAGTTCAGCGCCGTTACCGACTGCCAACACTTGATCGATCACAATCTCTTGGCCAACGTCCGCAGCAATCTGTTCTACTTTAATTTTTTCGCCAGCAGCAACACGATACTGTTTGCCACCGGTTTTTATGACCGCGTACATGTAAGACCTCTAGATAAAATCTGAGTGAACCCTGCAGACGGATTTCCGCAGAGCCAAAAATTATAGCAGCTCTTGGATTGACGTCCCATCACGTGATTGCCGCCCCCTCTGATCCCTATAATCAGCATGCTTTTAATTGGTTCATCAGATTTGTCCCCCACTTCTACGCCTGCTTTGCATTTGATCGCTGCCGACATGGCAGAGGTGGACCGCGTCATTGCGCAACGGTTGGACTCTGGGGTAATGCTGGTCGGGCAAGTTTCACAGTACATCATTTCCGCCGGGGGCAAACGCATCCGTCCCGCCTTACTGCTTTTGATGGCTGGCGCCATAGGCTTCACAGGACGCCAACGTTTCAATTTGGCCGCGGTGGTTGAATTCATTCACACAGCGACTTTATTGCACGATGACGTGGTCGATGCATCCACCTTGCGCCGAGGTAGACCGACTGCCAACGAATCTTTCGGCAATCCAGCCAGTGTGTTGGTGGGTGATTTTTTATATTCACGTGCTTTTCAAATGATGGTGGATTCGGGTGACATGCGTGTGATGGAAATATTGGCCGATGCAACCAATGTCATTGCCGAAGGCGAAGTCATGCAATTGATGAATATGCATGATGCGTCGCTCGATGAGGCAGGTTATTTGCGTGTGATTCGCTCAAAAACAGCCAAGCTTTTTGAAGCCAGTACCCGATTGGCTGCTGTTCTAGCAAAAAGCCCTGCCCCGATTGAAGCGGCTTGTGCTGAATATGGGCAGGCCCTGGGAACAGCCTTTCAGGTCATCGATGATGTGCTCGACTACGATGGAGATTCCCATGAATTGGGGAAAAACCTCGGAGATGATTTACGTGAAGGCAAAAATACACTGCCTCTGATCATCGCCATGCAACGGGGAACGCCCCAAGAAAAAGAAACTATCCAAATCGCCATAGAAAATGGAGAAATGGCGGGTTTGAATGAAATTATTCAAATTGTTCGACGAACAGGCGCACTAGAGGCAACGCGCGAATTAGCCAGCAAAGAAGCCGAGCGCGCCATTGCGGCCCTGAATTACTTACCCAGAGGCTCCTATCAAGAAGCGCTCCATGAGCTCGCCGCGCAACTCTTGAGCCGACGCCATTGATGGTGGAGTTTTAGCGCAAACAAGCCTCGATATATCTGTCAATTATTCAACCACCAATCGGCAAGGTGATTTGATATTTTTCTCTTCGCGCTTTTCCGCACAGTATTTCATTGCACGACGCTCACCTTCCGCCGACATTTTGATGTGTATCGAACATCTAAATACCATCTTGTCGCCATCGCTGTGGCTGTCAAATGCTGCAGCACAATGGCTCATTTCCGTCATTTCAGGCTTGAGTTCCTTCCAGACTGAACGCAAAGGATCAGGCAACTCTTTCAAAGGTACGGTTGGGAAAGAGCCTGCATGGACAGTGCCACAAACAATCAGCGCAATGACGAAAGCCTTCAACCCATTGGCAAGTCTTGACTTCAACGTGATCGCATTGGTTGTCATCTTGAATCCTTGAAGTTCTAGCTGATCGTTTTATTTTATAAGCCCCAAAAAAGGCAAGGCCCACACGAAGTGGGCCATGTATTCAAAGGATTTCTTGATCTCAGTGACTCGACGGTGTTGCCACAATCAATGCTGAATCCAATGTTCCCGATGCCTTGAGGGACTGAACCCAAGTGGGAGATACGCCGCGACCTGTCCAGGTTTGTTCAGGGTTGGCAGGATTGCGGTATTTGGGTGCCACTTTTTTCCCTGCCAAAGCGCCTTTCTTAGCAACACGTGGCGCCTTACCTGACTTGGATGCTTTGGGATTTGCAGCCCCTAATGCTTTCGCGATATCGGCCGCAGTTAAACCGGCTTCTTTTGCCAATTGAACAATTTTTTCCAATACTTTGTCATAAGAGCGGGATTTAAGCGCTTGTTCTTTTTTCTCTAAAGCCTCGCGCTGTTTTTTGATAGCAGCCAATTGAGATGCGACGCTGGTACGTGCCATAAAAACTCCCTAAATAAATTAATAACGCCTATATTCTATATCGAATAGTCATTTAATCAACCAAGATATTGATCGGCCCAGTCAATCAAAATAATATCGTAACGACTATATTTCTGTTATTCATGACGGACCGACCACCTTAACTGAAGCGCCAACCCGACGAATCTCTTTTGTTAAAATTTTTGGTGGCTTGAAGCTTTCAATACACGGGTGCAAGCCGAATTCGGGGTGTAGCTTAGCCTGGTAGAGCGCCACGTTCGGGACGTGGAGGCCGGAGGTTCGAATCCTCTCACCCCGACCAAAAAGCCCAAAATATTTTTTTAAATCAAAGCTCTCCGATTATTAGCGCCACCTTTTCAGCTCGCTCAGTACTCGACAGATAGGTCTGCCTACGGCTTTTGTGATGCTGGCTTGCACTGCCAACAAATCACCTGCTCAAAATATCTGAATCTTCTAATTCAGATTTGATATGTCCCTACCAGCGAACCATATGCCGAATACTGCGGAGGGACCTGCCGTCCGTGTGCTGGATGCACTGCTGCAAAAAGCCCTGAACCAAGGAGCCTCAGATATTCACTTTGAATCAGGTGAGGGGACATTTAGGGTCCGCTTTCGAATTGATGGATTGCTAAAGACGACCGATGCTGTACCCAGACATCTCAGAGATGCATTAATTTCACGCTTGAAAGTATTGGCTCGAATGGATATCGCAGAAAAAAGATTGCCCCAAGACGGAAGATTCCAATTTAACGATGAAGACAAGACGGTTGATTTACGCGTGAGTTCCTTGCCCACAATTCATGGGGAAAAAATTGTTGTTCGGATTTTGAACTTCAATCTATTGCGTCCCAGCCTCGAAGATTTAGGTTACGAACCAGATGACCAAGCCCTCTTGTTAGCTGCCATCAACCGCCCTCACGGCATGGTGTTGCTGACAGGGCCAACCGGATCTGGAAAAACCCTGTCGCTTTACAGCTGCCTTGACATCCTCAATCGCTCAGATATCAATATTTCAACGGTCGAGGATCCCTCAGAAATCATGGTCCCAGGCATCAATCAGGTCAACATCAATGACCGTGCGGGGCTGACATTTGCGACCACTTTGCGCGCCTTGCTCCGTCAAGATCCAGATGTGTTGATGGTGGGTGAGATTCGTGATGTTGAAACCGCCGAAATAGCCATACAAGCAGCGCAAACGGGCCATCTGGTTTTATCAACCCTACACACCAACGATGCGCCAAGCACCTTGACGCGTTTAAGCCACATGGGCATCGCCCCGTTCAATGTTGCAGCCAGCGTGATCTTGGTGACGGCTCAACGCTTGGTTCGCCGCTTGTGCAACCAATGCAAAATCCCGATGGAAGAAAACCACTGCGGGGCTATTCGACAAGTTTTGTCGTCTATCCCTCAAACAGCCTGGACGTCGCAAGAGTTACTCACTCGCCCCATCTTTCAATCGGTCGGCTGCGCCGCTTGCGACCACGGGTACAAAGGTCGCGTTGGTATTTATCAGGTCATGCCTATCAGCTCGACTTTGCAGGCCTTAATTCTCAATCACAGCGACGCACATGCCATAGCGGCTCAAGCGGCCAAAGAAGGTGTGCGCTCCCTGAGACAAGCAGGCTTGCTCAAGGTTATCCAAGGCAGCACGTCGGTGCAAGAAGTCATGGCGCTGACACAGCATGGGTGAGTCAGAATTTTTATGGCGAGGCTATGACCGCGAAGCGCGCCTTTTGAGCGGTAAGACAAATGCTGTCAACAAGCAAGCGGTGATACGTCAACTGCACGCACAACGCATTCGCCCCATACACATCAGCCGTCAACGCCATCTGCCAGAGATATTGCGTTTTAAATCTCGTACTCGATCCACCGACATCACTCGATTAACCCGCCAGTTGGCAACTTTGCTTGAATCGGGGGTCCCATTGGTTCAAGCACTCGACATCATCGCTCGGGGACTTCGGCGTCCAGCGCTCAAGTCATTGGTCAAGGACATTCGCATTCGTGTTGAAGGAGGCATGGCTTTGCATGAGGCTTTGAGCCACCATGCAGCGTTTGATGCCTT
>CANFJA010000071.1 GCA_947447235.1 Comamonadaceae bacterium | reverse complement strand
CTCAAGAATGCGCACAACTTTGCCGGCCCTCTGTTTGCTGTGTCGCTGGTGGTGGTCTTCATCACCTTCTTGAAAGACAACTTGCCCAGCAAAGGTGATCTGAACTGGTTGCTCAAAGGCGGCGGCATGTTCGGCGGCCAAGAAGTGCCCTCCCACCGCTTCAATGCCGGTGAGAAGGTCATGTTCTGGGGGGGGGTGTTTTTCTTGGGCGCTGTGGTGGTGGCCTCGGGCTTTGTACTCGACAAAATCGTTCCTGGCTTGGTTTACGAGCGCGGCACCATGCAAGTGGCTCAGATGATTCACGCTGTGGCCACCGTGTTGATGATGGCCATGTTTGCGGGGCACATTTACTTGGGAACCCTTGGCATGGGCGGCGCTTACCAAGCCATGAGAACTGGCTACGTGGATGAGACCTGGGCCAAAGAGCACCACGAGCTTTGGTACGACGACATCCAAGCCGGAAAAATTCCGGCGCATCGAAGCCCCGAAGCCCCTGGCACAACGGCACAGGCTTGAACTGAGGAGATGACCATGAAAAAAATTCTGATCGCTTGTTTCTTGGGTGGGCTCAGCTTGGGTGCATTCGCCAAGCTGCCTGCGCCGAGTGACGAAGCCAAGGCCAAGGCCGCTGAAGCCGCTGCCAAAACAGCCCATGCGGGCAAGATGGACGGCTACTTGCTGTGCAAGTCGCAAGACAAAGTGGCGGCCCATGTGCAAAAGACCAACAAGGCCAAGGCCGGCAAGCCCTTGGCCACCGCGCCTTGCGCCGACCCTGGCAAGTTTGTCTACACACCCCCGGTGGCAGCAGCGCCCGTGGCCGCCGCACCAGGAACTGCACCCGCCGCAGCCCCAGCACCCGCCGCAGCGCCTGCTGCTGCTCCCGCCAAAAAATCTTAAATCCATCACAGCTTGGCTGTGCATCGGGCCGCACCTTCAGGTGGCGGCCCGTTTTGTTGTAGCCTGCACCTATGTCTGTTGCTTTGAATCTTCCCCACCTCACCCAAGCCCATGCGCCCTTGACCCGAGAGGTCAGTGTGCTCAACCAGCATGGCGAGCGCAGCATGACGTCCATTCCCGCTGAGCGTGCGCTCACGGTGTATGTGGACAAGCGTGAGGTCGTCACCCTCATGACCTTAGGCGCCCACCCCGAGTTGCTGGTGCTGGGCTATTTGCGCAACCAACGCTTGGTGGGTTCTGCACAAGAGGTGGCATCCATCACGGTCGATTGGGACGCAGGCGAGGGCGGCGCAGGTGTGGCAGCCGTCAAGACCCACACAGGCATTGCCGACATCCAAGCACGCACCGCACACCGCGTGGTCACCACCGGGTGTGGGCAAGGCAGTGTGTTTGGGGATTGGATGGGCGAGATCGACACCTTGGTGTTGCCCAAGGCAGTGCTCAGTCAAGCGTGCCTGTATGCCATCTTGAATGCGATTCGCCTGCAAGAGAGCACCTACAAATCGGCGGGTTCGGTGCACGGTTGTGCCTTGTTCGAGGGCGAGACCTTGCAGGTGTTTGTCGAAGACGTGGGCCGCCACAACGCCATTGACACCATTGCCGGTTGGATGTGGATGCACGGCGTGGTGTCGGGGGCTGCGTCGAGCTTTTACACCACGGGTCGCTTGACCAGCGAGATGGTGATGAAGTCGGCCCAAATGGGGGTGCCCGTGGTGATCTCGCGCAGTGGCATCACGCAAATGGGCTACGACTTGGCCGAGCGTTTAGGCTTGTGCACCTTGGGTCGCGCCACCAACAAACATTTCTTGGTCTATACCGCAGCTGACTGTGTGCAACTCGATCCCAGCTTGGCGCAGCGCAGGGAGGTGGCATGAGTTCACCGCACACAACACACAGCGGGGCTTGGTGGGCGGTGGCTTGGCGCAATCTCTGGCGCGATGCCCGTGCCGGTGAGCTGCGTCTGTTGGTGGTGGCCGTGGCCTTGGGGGTTGCCGCGCTGAGCTCGGTCAGTTTCTTGGCCGACCGCATGAATGCGGGCTTGCAGCGCGACGCGGGTCAGTTGCTAGGTGGCGACGCTGTGGTGGTGAGTGACACGCCCACGCCCTCGCACATCATGACCTACGCCCGTGGCTTGGGCTTGCAGGGCGTCACCACGCTGAGTTTTCCGACCATGGCGCGCGCAGCACAAGCACAAGGAGGCGAGAGCCGTTTGGTGGCCCTCAAGGCCGTAGAGCCCGGCTACCCCTTGCGTGGCCAACTCAAGGTGAGTCCAAGTCTGTCGCAGGCGCAAGCCGCTGTGTCGCAGGGCGCCATGGTTCGCAGCACCAGCGGTGTCGCTGCCGATGTTGCCATCGCCACAGACATTCCGGCCCCAGGCGAGGTGTGGGCAGAGGTGGGTGTGTTGGAAGCCTTGGGTCTCAACACCCAAGACCGTTTGATGCTGGGCAACAACAGCTTGCGCATCACACGTGTGCTGGTGCAAGAACCCGACCGTGGGGCAGGCTTCATGAGCTTTGCGCCGCGTGTGCTGATGAACAGTGCCGACTTGGCAGCCACCGCCTTGGTGCAGCCCGCGAGTCGCATCACCTGGCGTTTTGCGGTGATTGGCCCTGTGGCCGCTGTGCAGCGCTTCAACGACTGGGCCGCGCGCGAATCCAAAAAGCCTGAGGTGCGCGGTGTGCGTGTGGAGTCGCTTGAAGCAGGGCGACCAGAAATGCGCCAAACCCTCGACCGCGCGGGCAAGTTTCTGAACTTGGTGGCTTTGTTGGCTGCCCTGCTCAGTGCGGTGGCCGTGGCCTTGTCTGCGCGTGCTTTTGCGGCGCGTCACTTGGACGACTGCGCCATGCTGCGCGTGTTGGGGCAAAGCCAAAGGCACATTGCCTTGTCGTACACCGCTGAGTTTGTCTGGGTCGGTGCATTTGCCAGCGTCGTGGGTTTGGTCTTGGGCTACGGCGTGCATGTGTTGTTTGTGCGCTTGCTCTCAGGCTTGGTGGACACCGCCTTGCCAGCCGCCAGTGTGTGGCCCGTGGTCTACGGCCTGGGCACGGGCTTGACCTTGCTGCTGGCCTTTGGCTTGCCGCCAGTGTTGCAACTCGCCAGCGTGCCCGCCCTGCGCGTGATGCGTCGCGACGTGGGGCAACTCAAGGCCACCACGCTGTCGGTGTGGGCCTTGGGGCTGCTGGGTTTTGGCGTGTTGTTGGTGGCGGTCAGTCGCGACCTGAAGTTGGGCCTGATGGTGGTGGGAGGCTTTGCCGCCGCCGTGCTTGTATTTGCGGGCATGGCGTGGCTGGCCGTGTGGTTGCTGCGCCGCCAGGTGCACGAGGGCAGCGCGCCACCTTGGCTGATGTTGGCCACGCGACAAATCAGCGCCCGCCCCATCTACGCCATGGTGCAGGTCAGTGCCTTGGCGGTGGGCTTGTTGGCCTTGGCGCTGTTGGTGTTGCTGCGCACCGACTTGGTCAACAGCTGGCGCAACGCCACACCGGCCGATGCGCCCAATCGCTTTGTCATCAACATCCAGCCGACCCAAGCCGATGATTTTTTGCACACCTTGCGTGACGCAGGGGTGGCCCAACTCGACTGGTACCCCATGGTGCGCGGTCGCTTGGTGGCGATCAACCAACAAGGCGTATTGCCCGAACACTACCAAGAGGAACGGGCCCAGCGCTTGGTCGATCGAGAGTTCAACTTGTCTTACAGCCCCAGTGCACCTGCGCACAACACCATCTTGGCAGGCGCCTGGGTGCCCGAAGAAGCCGATGCCATGAGCGTGGAAGAGGGCATTGCCAAAACACTGGGCTTGAAGCTCGGTGATGTGCTGCGCTTTGACATGGCGGGTGTGTTGCACGACGCACGCATCACCTCGATCCGTCGCGTCGATTGGACCTCGATGCGGGCCAACTTCTTTGTCATGTACCCGGTCAGTCGCATGGCCGATGTGCCCTTGACTTATATCGCCGCTTTTCGAGCCCCTGCGCCTCAATGGTTGCCCAATGACACACCTCGTGCGAGCTTTGACAACCAGCTGGTGCGACGCTTTCCCAATGTGACCAACGTGGACATGGGCGCGACCTTGAACCAAGTTCAGGGCGTGCTGGACCAAGTGGTGCGCGCGGTGGAGTTTTTGTTTTTGTTCACCTTGGCCGCAGGCTTGGTGGTGTTGTTTGCTGCCGTCACCGCCACGCGTGAAGAACGTGCCCGTGAGTACGCCGTGCTGCGCGCCTTGGGTGCCTCCAACCGCTTGCTGGCGCAGGTCCAGCGTGCTGAGCTGGCCGGCGTGGGCGCCTTGGCCGGATTTTTAGCGGCCAGTGTGGCCATGGCCTTGGGCTGGGGCTTGGCGCGTTTTGCTTTTGAGTTCCATTGGAACCCCAGCCCTTGGGTGCCCTTGATGGGCGCTGTCACCGGGGCTGTGCTGGCACTGGCTGCAGGTTGGTGGGGCTTGCGCGATGTGTTGCGCCGACCGGTGGTGCAGACCCTGCGGCAAGCGGCCCTGTGAGGCCGCAGACAATACAGTCATGCACACCGATGACGATGCCCCCCTCGATCCCCTCAACACCCCTTTCGCATGGCTCGGTGGCGAGGAACGCGTCAAAGCGCTGACCGAGCGCTTTTACGACCTGATGGATTTAGAGCCCAGCTACACCGCTTTGCGTGCAGCGCATGGGCCTGACTTGACCCACGCGCGCGAGCGCTTGTTCATGTTCTTGTGCGGCTGGTTGGGTGGCCCCAACCTCTACATCGAACAACACGGTCACCCACGCCTGCGCATGCGCCATATGCCGTTTGCCATTGGCATCCTCGAGCGCGACCAGTGGCTGGCGTGCATGGACCAAGCCATGGGGGAGACGGGCGTGCCCGCCGACTTGCGTGAGCGCTTGAAAACCAGCTTCTTTCAGACCGCCGACTGGATGCGCAACCAGTCGGTCTGATGCGCGGTCGATGCGCTTGCGCTTGTACTTGTGCTTGTGCTTGTGCTTGTGCTTGTGCTTGTACCAGCGCCAACAAGCGGGTGCGCCATGTGCTGCGCGCCCGCGCCGTTGTGTGTGGTCAAGCGTTGCCCGGTGCCAGCAACACCACCAAAGCCCCCGCGCCGCCGTCAGAAGGCTTGGCCTGCACAAAGGCCAGCACCTCGTTTTTTTGCACCAACCAACGTTGCACTTTGGCTTTGAGCACCGGCTCTTTGCCGGGCGATCCCAAGCCCTTGCCGTGCACCACACGCACACACCGCCAGCCCATGCGCTTGGCGTCGCGAATGAACTGGCCCAGCGCAGTGCGCGCCTCGTCGCTGCGCAGACCATGCAGGTCCAGCTGACCTTGCATGCTCCACTCGCCCTTGCGCAACTTGCGTGTGATGTCAGTGCCAATTCCGGGACGTCTGAAGCTCAGTTGGTCGTCCACATCCAGCAGGGTGCTCACATCAAACTCGTCACTCATGCTCTCCACCAAGGCGGCCTGGTCGTCCAAGTCTTGTTGCAGTGGCCGAGGCATGGGGCGGTGTGGCTTCATATGAACCCGCTCCTTGACCGGCAACGGTTTCACGGCCCCCACGGCGCGGGCAAACAGATGGCGTTCGGCCTCCGCACGTTGTTCGGCTTCACGTCGCGCCAGTTCGGCTGCTGCTGCGGCTTGTGCGGCATCGATGACCTGTTGGCGAATTGCGCCCAGGTCTTGCAAGGATTTAGATTTCACAGCAAGCCCTCTTCGGCCATCGAGAGGTACTGCCCTTGGGCCACGATGATGTGGTCGCGCACGGCCACGTCCACCAAAGCCAAAGCCTCGCGCAAGGTGCGGGTGAGGTGCAAGTCGGCCTGTGACGGTTTGACCGTGCCGCCCGGATGGTTGTGGGCCAAGACCACACCATCGGCCCCCAGGGCCAAGGCGGTCTTGGCCACCTCGCGTGGATAGACCATGGTTTGCGACAGCGAGCCCCGAAACATGGGCTGGTAAGACAACAAGCGGTTGTGCGCATCTAAAAACAACACAGCGAACACCTCGTGTTTGAGTTGGGCCAATTCAAGTTGCAGGTATTGTTTCACTGCTTGAGGTGAATTCATGACGGTGGTTTCGCTCAATTGTTGGGTCAAGGCACGCCGGGCAATTTCGAGCACGGCCACCAACTGGGCCCTTTTGGCGGTGCCGCCCATGCCTTTGCATGCTTTCAACTCGGCGGCGCTGGCATGGATCAACCCGGCAAACCCATGAAAGCGCTCTAACAACTCTTGCGCCAGTGCCAACACGCTCTTGCCTGCAATGCCCGTGCGCAACAACAAAGCCAACAACTCGGTGTCCGTCAAAGAAGATGCGCCGAGGGCGAGCAATTTTTCGCGTGGACGCATGGTCACGGGCAGGTCACGCATGTGCATTGAGTCGGACATGAAACACATCTCCTGGTGGGGTGCGCGAGGTTTCTACAATGGAGAGATGTCTGCCCCCCCAACCTTCAACCACCCTACCATCGGCCCCGACTCGTTTTTAACTTTGCACTACCGGCTTTCTGGACCGCAGGGCGATGTCATCAACACCTTCACAGAAAAACCCGCCACCTTGTCGCTTGGCTCTGGCGAGTTGTCACCGGCGGTCGAGCAGCGCTTGATTGGCTTGGCCGAGGGCGTGCGCACCACCTTTGAACTGGCGGCTGGCGAAGCCTTTGGCGAACGCAACCCCGACATGCAGCAGTGGGTCAGCAAAAGCCTGCTCAAAGACTTGGGTGATCCGCTGGAGCAATACGCGGTCGGTGATGTGGTGCAGTTTCCGGCGCCCAACGGCCAGGGCTCGTTTGCGGGCGCTGTGCAGCAAGTCAGCGCTGACGCGGTGTTGTTTGACTTCAACCATCCGTTGGCCGGTCAGCCTGTGACCTTTGAAGTGCACGTCATCGGCATCTTATGAACACGCTGCAAGACATTGTGTTGGCCGAGCCTCGTGGCTTTTGTGCGGGCGTTGATCGGGCCATCGACATCGTCGAGCGTGCTTTGCAAAAATTTGGCGCCCCTGTGTATGTGCGCCATGAAATTGTGCACAACACCTTTGTGGTGGAAGACCTCAAGCAGCGTGGTGCCATCTTCATCGAAGAATTGAATGACGTGCCTGCTGGCGCTACCTTGGTGTTCAGTGCGCATGGCGTGCCCAAGTCGATTGAGCAGCAAGCCAAGCGAAATGGTTTTCGCGTGTTTGATGCCACCTGTCCTTTGGTGACCAAGGTGCATGTGGAGGTGGCCAAACTGCACCAAGAAGGCTATGAGTTGATCATGATTGGCCACAAAGGCCACCCCGAAGTGGAAGGCACGATGGGCCAGTTGAGCCAAGGCATTTACTTGGTGGAAGACGTGGCCGATGTGGCCCGTGTCAGCCCCCAGCAAACCGAGCGCTTGGCCGTGGTGACCCAAACCACCTTGAGCGTGGACGATGCAGCAGACATCACCCGGGCCGTGATGGCGCGCTTTCCCAATGTGCGCCAGCCCAAGCAGCAAGACATTTGCTACGCCACGCAAAACCGCCAAGACGCGGTCAAGCTCTTGAGCGCACAGGTGGACTTGGTCATCGTGGTGGGCAGCCCCACCAGCTCCAACAGCAACCGCTTGCGCGATGTGGCGCAACGCTATGGCTGCGAAAGCTATATGGTCGACAACGCGGGCGAGCTGCAAGAGGCGTGGTTTGCAGGCAAGACCCACATTGGCTTGACCGCTGGCGCATCGGCACCCAACATCTTGGTGCAACAAGTCATTGCCCGCCTGCGTGCCTTTGGCGCACTGTCGGTGCGCACGCTCGATGGCGTGCAAGAAACCATCAAGTTTCCGTTGCCCAGAGGCCTGAAGTAGGTCTTACTACAATGGCGGCATGCTAGACATCACCCTGCTTCGCCGCGATTTACCCCAGGTCATCGCCCGGCTCGAAACCCGAAAAAATCCACAAGCTTTTCTGAATGTGGCGGCTTACCAAGCGCTCGAAAACGAGCGCAAGACCTTGCAAACCCGCACCGAGGAACTGCAGTCCAGCCGCAACAGCTTGTCCAAACAAATTGGTCAGCTCAAAGCCAAAGGCGAAAACGCCGATGCGGTGATGACGCAAGTGGCCGACCTCAAAGCCGAACTCGACAGCTCTGCCGTGCGCTTGGATGTGCTGCAAAACGAATTGCAAACCTTGTTGTTGGCGGTGCCCAATCTGCCGCACGACAGTGTCCCTGTGGGCGCTGACGAACACGGCAATGTCGAGTTGCGCCGCTGGAGCCCCACCGGCAACGAACCCACCCCCTTGGGATTTGCGCCCAAAGACCATGTGGACTTGGGCGAGCCCTTGGGGCTGGATTTTGAAATGGGCGTCAAGCTCTCCGGCTCACGCTTCACCGTGATGAAGGGGCCCATTGCCCGCCTGCACCGCGCCTTGGCGCAGTTCATGTTGGACGTGCAAACCCAAGAGCATGGTTACACCGAGTGCTACACGCCCTACATCGTCAATGCCGAAAGCCTCAAAGGCACGGGCCAGTTGCCCAAGTTTGAAGAAGATTTGTTTGCCGCCAAAAAAGGTGGGCAAGACGGCGAAGCGAGTGG
>CANFJA010000070.1 GCA_947447235.1 Comamonadaceae bacterium | reverse complement strand
GAGCTCAGTTGCCAAATGGGCCGAAGAGCCTTGACCGCCTGAGCCATAGGTCAAGCTTTTGGGGTTCTTGTGCGCTTGGTCCACCAAGTCTTTCAAGGTTTTGTAGGGCGCGTCTGCCTTGACCATCAGCACCGCAGGTGCTTCGGCGACGGTGCTGATTTTGACGATGTCTTTTTCAGGGTCGTACGGCAGTTTGTCGTAGAGCGCCGAAGACACAGCAAACGAGTTGTCGGTGACCAGCAAGGTGTAACCATCGGGTGCCGATTTGGCCACCATGTCGGTACCCACGGTGCTGCCTGCACCGCCCTTGGTTTCGACAATCACGGGTTGCCCCCATTGCTGGCTCAGCTCTGCGCCGAGCGTGCGCGCCGCTGTTTCGGTGAATGAGCCTGCCGCGAAAGGCACGATGATGCGAATCGGTTTGCTGGGCCAGGTGCTTTGCGCGATGGCGCTGTGCATCAGCAGCAGGCCGAGCGCGACATGAAAAACGCGCAACATCAAACGGTGCATGGTGTTCCTGAAGATTTAGAGGTGGAGGGTGGTGCGCAACTGTTGGGCAGTGGCCTGGATGGAAGACAACACAGGGCGACCGAATTCGTCACTCAGTCCCTTCAAGATATCAAAGGTCGGCAGTTGCGAGCAGGCAATGAACATGGCGTCGCAACCATCGGTCATGACGTGGCGGGCCATCTGCGCCACCTCGGCAGAGGTGATGCGACCCAGCGCTTCGACGTTGGGCGCGCGCAGGCTGTCAAACGCCAGTACCTCAATGCCACCATCGGCGAGGAAACGTTTGAGTTGGTCATTGACTTCGTCGTGATAAGGGGTGACCAAACCAATGCGTTGGGCGCCCTGCGCTTGCAAAGCCCTGACCATGGCACTGGCGGTGGTGACCACGGGCTTGCCAATCAACTGCATGAGTTCTGCGCACAAGTTGGCGTCTCCTTGCGCACCCGACAAAAAACTGGCCGCCGTACAGCCATAGGCCAGGGCTTGAATGGGCTGGTCCACCAAGGTCTGTGCCAAAGCGAGTGCTTGTGCTTTGTAGGCCGGAATGGTCTCTCTTGTGAGCAGACCTTGACCACGCGGAATCTTCAGCGTTTGGCAATCGGTGCCTGTTGGCAGCCAGCCCACCAACTCCGTGGCCATGGTGGTGTTGTTGATGGGAACCATCAACGCAATGTGGGGTGGGTGGTTCATACGGGTTCGACACGACGGGTAAGGGAGTGGTCTTGTTGGCGTATGCCGGGTGGCAAAGGACGCCAGTGCAGGGCACGGATTTCGCCAAACTCTTGAGGCAAACGTTCCCAATGTCTGCCGCCATCTTGGCTGGCAAACACCTGGCCCAAGTTGGTACAGGCCCACAGATGCATGGGCTGCAAGGGGTGCGTGGCCACCGTCCAGACCGTGCTGTTGACGGTGCCGGGCAACTTCACTTCCTGCCAATGAGCGCCGTAGTCTTCGCTGACCAACAATCGTCCCCGGTTGCCTGGAGGGCCGTTGCCATTGGTGAGAAACACCACGCCGGTGTGGTCGAGTCTGGGCACGATGGCGCGGGTGTATTGCCAGGGGGAGTCGATCGCTTGAAACTCCCAATGCAATCCGCCATCGCTGCTGCGGTGCAGGCCTTGGTTGGTGGTGGCGTACATCAGGCGTTGGTGATGGGGTTGGTCAAGGATGGCGATGCCATGCACATCCGAAGAAATCAGTCCTTGATCGCGTGCGTGCCAGGTGTCACCGTCGTCATGGCTGACAAAGATACCGCCAATCTCGACTGTCAGCCACACCGTGTGTGCGTCCACGGGATCGAACAAAATTTGCGTGACCCGCGTGGCCCCCATGTTGATGGTGGAGAACTGTTGCAAGTTCGGCACGCTGAGCGTTTGCCAAGTTTTACCGCCGTCACGGCTGCGACAGATACCCGCCGGGCGGCTGCCCACAAACCACAACTGGGGGTCTTGCGGATGGATGGCCGCGACCCAGATGTCTTGCAGGGGGGTGTCGACGGTTGTCCAACGTGCCGTGGTCTCATTCCAATGAAACAAACCTATGTCGGTGCCAGCCAGCAGCCACTCTGGGTGCTTGGGGTGGCTCGCAAAGCTCCATACGCGTGCTTCGAGGTACATGCCTGAGTGGCTGTTGGGGTGAACCCAAGCCATGCCACCATCCTCACTGAACCACGCCGAGTGCCCAGCGGTGCCGACATAGACATGCGGTTGTAAATTCATACGGAGTTCAGGTCTTGCACAAGGGTGGTAAATTGCGTGAGCTGAATGATAGAGACTATAAAAACTGCAACCGTCATGAAGGAGACAGCTGTGCTGAACATCAAACCATGGGGTATTGGATGTGCCTTGGCTTTCGGGTGTGTGCTGGGTGCCTTTGCACAAGCGTTCCCTCAAAAAACAGTGCGCGTGGTGATTGGCTTTCCGCCCGGTGGTGGCATTGACATGGTGGCGCGCTTGATCGCGCCCAAGCTGTCAGAGTCGCTGGGCCAGTCTGTGTTGGTGGACAACCGCCCCGGCGCCAATGGTGTGCTGGCGATGGACCATGTGGCCAAATCCGCGCCCGATGGACACACCTTGTTTTTGGGTACCTTGGGCAACTTGAGCATCAATCCTTCCTTCTATCCCAACTTGCCGTTCAATGTCGACAAGCAGTTCGTGCCAGTGACCGAGGTGGCCTCGTTGTCGTTTGTTTTGTTTGCCAACCCTGCGGTTCCTGCCAACAGTTTGTCTGAATTGGTCTCGTATGCCAAGGCCAATCCAGGCGTGCTCAATTACTCATCCAGCGGTGCTGGGGGCTTGCCGCACTTGGCCGGCGAGTTGTTCAGCGCTGCAGTCGGATCAAAGATGGTTCACGTCGCCTACAAAGGCAGCGCACCGAGCATCAGCGATGTCATGGGTGGCCAGGTACAGATGACGTTTGAAGCTGCGGCAGCCGGGGCGCAGCAGCTCAAAGCCGGTCGACTCAAGGCCTTGGGTGTGACGGGCAACAAACGCGTCGCCTTCTTGCCCGATGTGCCTGCGGTGCAAGAGGTGGTGCCAGGCTTTGAAGTGCTCAATTGGTATGGCTTGGTGGCGCCTGCAGGGACCCCCAAAGAGACCATCCGCAAATTGCAGCAAGACATTGCCAAAGTGATGGCCATGCCAGAGATTCGCGACAAGATGGTGGCCATGGGCACCGACCCTGTGGGGTCAACACCCGAGGAATTTGGTCAGTACATCAAGTCTGAAACGCTCAAGTGGGGACGCATCATTCGAGACGGCAATATTCGTCCCGATTGAGGCATCACTCATTCCCCAAAGTTCAGGGGCAGACCCACATAGTTTTCCGCCAAGGAGCGCGATGCTGACGCGCTGTGGACCAAGTAATCCAGCTCGGCTTCTTGCACTTTTTGGCCAAAGCCGGCGGTGTCTGGGAACTGGTGCATGAGTGAGGTGAACCACCACGAGAACCGCTCGGCGCGCCAGATGCGACGCAAGCAGCGCTGCGAGTAGTGGTCAATGCCCGCGTTACTTTTCTCGGCGTAGTACTCGGTCAAGGCGTGGCTGAGGTACTTCACATCGGTGGCGGCCAAGTTCAAGCCTTTGGCACCTGTAGGAGGGACGATGTGGGCGGCGTCACCTGCCAAAAACATGCGGCCAAAGCGCATGGGCTCAGCCACAAAGCTGCGCAAAGGGGCAATGCTTTTTTCGATGGAGGGGCCTGTGACCAAGTTGGCCTGGGCTTCGGGGTCGAGGTGGTTTTTCAAATCAGCCCAGAAGCGCTCGTCTGACCAATCTTCCACTTTGTCGGTCAAGGGCACTTGCACGTAGTAGCGGCTTCGCGTGGCGCTTCGCATGGAACACAGGGCAAAGCCTCGGTCTGTGTTGGCGTAAATCAGCTCGTGCGAGACAGGAGGCACATCGGCCAAGATGCCGAGCCAGCCAAAGGGATAGACCTTTTCGTATTCGGTGATCGACCCTTCTGGCACGCTGGCTCGGCATACGCCATGAAAGCCATCACAACCTGCAATGAAGTCGCACTGCAAGGTCTGGGCTTGACCCTCTGTGGTGTAGGTCACGCTGGGATTGGCGCTGTCAAAGTCGTGCACTTGCACGTCGTGTGCGTCGTAGATCGTGGTCAGACCTTTGGTGGCTCGGTCTGCCATCAGGTCGCGGGTGACTTCGGTTTGTCCATAGACCACCACATTTTTGCCTCCGGTGAGGCTGTTCATGTCGATGCGGTGGCGTTTGCCTGCAAACAGCAATTCAATGCCGCCATGCACCAAACCCTCTTTGTGCAAGCGTTGGCTCACGCCAACTTCGTCAAGCAGATCGACCGTGACTTGCTCTAACACCCCAGCGCGGATACGGCCCAGTACATAGTCGCCGCTTTGTCGTTCAAGGATGATGTTGTCGATGCCTGCTTGGTTTAGCAAAGCGCCCAGCAGAAGTCCTGAGGGTCCGGCGCCAATGATGGCTACTTGGGTGCGCATGGTGTTTGTCTCCGTTTTGAGTGTTGCAAAGCATAGGGCTGTGGCGGATCGTCTTCTGAATGATTGAGCGGCAGTGTGCGATGTTCAGAATGATTGCTCGATAATCGCGCAAAGAGGTGTTGAATGTCTATAGCCAAAGCAGATGTCATTGAAGGAATGGTCAAAGGTATGGCCGTGTTGGAGAGCTTTGACACGGAGCGCCAGCGCCTGAACGCCACCTTGGCCGCACAACGTGCAGGCATCACCCGAGCAGCAGCGCGGCGTCACTTGTTGACCTTGCATCACCTGGGTTACTTGGAGTCTGATGGCAGCTACTTTTGGTTAGCGGCCAAGGTGATGCGTTTTTCTGGCAGCTACTTGGCTTCGTCAAGGTTGCCGCGCGTGACACAGCCCACCCTGAATCGACTCGCGGTTCAGTCGCAACATTCGTTTTCAGCCGTGGTGTTGGATGGCGAAGAGGTGGTGATCATTGCCCGCAGCGATGGGGCCCGTGTCTTGGCTTATGGCTTGCACCTGGGCGCACGTCTGCCCGTGCATGCCACCTCCACAGGACGTGTGTTGTTGGCAGGTAAGACGAAGACGGCGTTCAACGCATGGATCAAAGGACGCCATTTGTCGCGTTTGACGGGCTTTACCGTGACCGATGTCAAGACTTTGCGCGAACAGGTGGCCCAAGCGCAAAGCAATGATTACGTCATCAGTTGCGAAGAGCACGAACTTGGCGTGAGTGCCATGTCCGTGCCATTGCGTAACGCACAGGGCCAGGTGGTTGCGGCGCTGAATGTGGTGTTGCCATCCCAAGCGATGTCAGCAGTTCAGATGCGTCAACACTTCTTACCCCTCTTGCAGGGCGCAGCACAAGAACTGCGGCCTTTGCTTTGACGGGGTCAGGCGCGCAGCTTGAAGCGCTGAATTTTGCCAGTTGCAGTTTTGGGCAGTTCCTGAACAAAATCTACCCAGCGAGGGTATTTGTAGGGCGCCAATTGCGATTTTACGTGTTGCTTCAAATCGTCCGCGTTGAGGTGTTCGCCCGATTTCAACACCACAAATGCCTTGGGCTTGATCAGCCCATCGGTGTCGGCCAAGCCAACGACAGCCGCTTCTAAAATGCTGGGGTGCGTCATCAGCGAGGCTTCGACTTCAAAGGGCGAAACATAAATGCCGCCGACCTTGAGCATGTCATCGCTGCGGCCACTGTAGGTGTAGTAGCCATCCGAATCTCGGATGTATTTGTCCCCACTTCGCGTCCACTCGCCGGCAAAGGTGGCCTTGGTTTTGTCCCGGTTGTTCCAGTACATGAGGGCTGAAGTGGGCCCGTTGATTTGGAGTTCACCGATCTCTCCATCTTGGCAGTCTTGACCATCTTCGCCAACAATGCGAAGTGCATAGCCCGGCACCGCTTGTCCTGTGGTGCCATAGCGCACCTGACCCGGGCGGTTGCTCAAAAAGATGTGCAACATTTCGGTGGATCCAATGCCATCCAAAATTTCGCTGCCATATTCGGCGGTCCATTTTTTGCCGATCTCCGCGGGCAGGGCTTCGCCTGCGCTGGTGCACACACGCAAATTCAAGGCGGATTTTTTGGGGCGTTGCGGGTCTGCCAGCAGCGAGGCATACAGGGTGGGTACGCCGTAAAAAATCGTGGGCTGATACTGGGTCAATATGCGAAATACATCGGCCGTCGTGGGTCGTGCAGGCAACAAGACCGTGGTGGCGCCGGCAGCCATCGGAAACGTCAGTGCATTGCCCAGGCCGTAAGCAAAGAACAGTTTGGCAGCAGAGTACACAACGTCTGACGCTTGAAGGCCCAAGACTCCTTTGCCATACAACTCTGCGGTTTGAATCAGATGGCTGTGCAGATGCACGGTGCCTTTGGGGGAACCCGTGGAGCCACTGGAATACAGCCAAAAGCACATGTCATCTGCACATGTGTTCAAGCAAGATGGCGTCGCATCTGCTTGAGCAATGAGGGACTCCAAAGACAAATGGGTGCCCGCTGACGTTGCGTCTGACACGATGACTGTTTTCAAATCCGGTAACTGACCGATCCAAGCTTCAAATGCAGACACAAGTGCGCCTGACACCACCAGGGCTTGCGATCGCGAGTCACGCAGCATGTATTCAAAATCTTTGGCGGTCAGCAGGGTGTTGGTGGCAACAGGGACCACGCCGGCCAGTATGCAACCCAAAAACACCACAGGCCAAGCCGGTGTGTCGAGCATGCAAAGCATGAGTCGAGTTTCTGGCGCAACGCCTTGAGCACGGAGGACATTGGCAAACCGATAAGCTTGTTCGGTCAACTCTCCATAGGTCAAGGTGTGACCGGAAACGGCATCAATGAAAGCCACTTTGCGAGGGTGTGAGGCATTGCGTGACAGCAAATCGTGTGCTGCGTTATATTGACGAGGGATGTTGACGATGGCTTGCATGTTGTCTCCTGCACTAAACTGCAACTTTATCTAATTTAGGCAATATATTTCATCGTGGTTTCCCCGAGGTCAAGTCAGGCTACAATGACAAGATTCGGGGCGTAGCGCAGTCTGGTAGCGCATCTGGTTTGGGACCAGAGGGTCGTAGGTTCGAATCCTATCGCCCCGACCAATTAATGAAAAAGGCCCCACATGGGGCCTTTTTTCATGAATTCTGCCCGTAGCTCAGTTGGATAGAGCAACAGCCTTCTAAGCTGTGGGTCGGGGGTTCGATCCCCTCCGGGCAGACCAATCTCGCTGGATCAATTGAACAACCAATCTGGGTTCAAGACCACGTAGCAGTTTTTCTCACCCAGTAATTGTCCTTGGGGAGAGACGCAATATGACCCGCGCTGGTATTTGTGCTCATCGGTTAACACGTAAGAGCGGTAAATGTCCTGGCTGTGTTTGCCGGTTTTATCTTTAGGAAAAAGCATGACCAAGCGGGTTGCGCCGCACTCACCACGATACATGCAATCGACAGCAGCCCGCTCGTCGGGGTAGAACTCGATATAGACAGCACCCGGAAATTTCGTGTTGGGTTTCGCGATTTTGACCATGCACGGTTTATCTTTGGCGCGCGGCAGTCCCATGCGGTCCGCGAAGGTGTTCATTTCATTGAAAACGATGGTTCGGTATTTGGTCGTTACAACATCGCGGCACAGGTAGTAGTCTGCCATTTTGGTGCTGCGTGAAATGGTCGTGTACGGGCGGTTGTTGCCGTCAAGTTTGATGATGTCGGTGGTGTAGAGCGTGCTGACAGTCGGAGGCTCTTTTTTGGTTTCTTTTCCGTGACCGCCGCCATGGCCGTCATCTTTCTTTTTATCGTCCTTTTTCTTTTCTTCTTTTTTAGGGTCATGGCCATCACCGTGACCATCGTCTTTCTTTTTTTCTGCGGGTTTGCCATGTCCGTCGTCTTTCGCATGGGAGTCTTTAGACTCAGGTTTGGCAGGAGGTTTCGGCTCTTCTTTGGCGACCGGTTTAGGTTCTTCAAATGGGTCTTTGGCAACGCGTTTGAAGGTATAGCCGCGTGCAGTCTCACCTTCTTCTTCTACATATTTGAACTTTTTTTCTTCTTTGACCGGTTCTGCTTTTTTCGGTTCGCTGGCCAATGCAGACGTGTTCAAGCCACTGAGCAATGAGACCAGCAGGCACAACAGTACATGGGAGAGGGAAGAGGGAGACAACTTCATACCAATAGGGGCTTATCCCCAGAAGATCGACACCTACGGGGCTGGCTTTAATCACACCTGAAGATTGCTTGGCTCAGTCGACGCTGTAGCAGGTGGTATCACTGTGCAATTTACCTTTGTCGGTCACGCAGTGTTGCGAAATTAATTTACGTGACATGTCCGACAAGAAATAGGAGCGGTACAACACCTGCCCCTTTGGTATCAAACTGATGCTGCGAAAAATCGGACATTGTTCGTTGCGGATGCAGGCAGTCAAACGTTGTTGATTTGTATACAGATGTATGCTGATCCTGCCAGGTGTGAGACTTTTGGTAGTACCTATGCTGACAACGCAAGCATCTCCTTTGACAAACGGCATCTCATTGAGTTCAGCAAAGTAATTCATCTCTGCCACCAGCAATTCCTTGAACCAAG
>CANFJA010000069.1 GCA_947447235.1 Comamonadaceae bacterium | reverse complement strand
CATGGACTTGCGACAACTTGGCGACCGCCAATGCATTGAGCGCGTTGTCACGTGCGGTGGTGGATGACGCCTCTTGGGCGGGCATGGCTTCTAGGGGCAAGTTCTCGAGGGCACGTTGCACCAAGTCACCCAAGGCCACGTCTTGCACCAAGTCGTGGGTGCGATCGCCGCGGCTCGCCACTGACACACCCAGTGTTTTGTCGGTCAAAAACTGGAGCAGTGCCCAAGGCTGATTGGCCTCATCGAGTTTGCTCAACATCAAACTGGCCCAATGGTTGGCGGGGTTTTCAAACACGCGACGCAAGGTGGCCGCCGAAGCATCCACAGGCACCACCGCGTGGCACTGCACATGGCAGTTCAAGGCACGGGCCTCGCTCAAGCGTTCATCCATCTGAACACCCGGGGTGTCGATGAGCACCAATTGACGGTCGGTGTGTTCTTCCAACAGCAGTTTCAGCGTGGCCGCATTGGTGGCGCGGAAACAATCCACGCCCGACTGGGCACTGAGCAACTGGGTTTGGTTCCAAGCGCCAGCACGTTGGTCGTGAAAGCTGATGACCATGACTTTTTCGCTGCCATGCAAGAGCGCAGCGTTTTGCGCCAAGCGGGCCACCATGAGTGACTTGCCAGCACCGGAAGGACCGGCCAAGAGATGCACACCTTGGGTGGGGGTGATGGCCTGCTCTTGCTCAATCGCATGGCTGAGTTGGCGTTGTAAAGCGCCCAAGGCATCGACCAAGTTGTCGTGGTCTTTGATGCTGTCGATCAACAAAGCGCGCAAGGCCACGGGAATGGGCGCATCGTTGAGCGCATCGCGCAAAGGCATGAGCGCAGGGGCCAGCGGCATGCCGCCCTGCCAAGCCGCCATTTGCTGGCTGAGTTTGAATTCGCGGCGCAGTGAATTGAGTTCTTCACGCACCAAGGCCACGATTTCTTTGCCACGCAAGGTGTCGTGTTCTTGGGCCTGGCGAACGTCGGCTTCAGGTGCAGCCTGGGTGGCTGGACGGGCGCTGGTTTTGGGTTTGCTGGAGGCGGCTTTCACGGCAGGCACTTCCACAATGGTTGGGGTCGCTTGGGTGGCTTGGCGCTCACGCGAGCTGCGCTTGTTGTGCTCCAAAGTCTGCCCCAGCAGGACGTCAAATTTAGGCGTTGGCTTAAGACTGTGAGGACGCGCGAAATTGGTCTTCACAAACGGATCGGCTTCCTCTGGTGTCAAAGGTTCAAGGTCGACCGCCACGATCAACTCGGTCAAGCCATTGACTTGACTGGTGGATATGACCATCACATCAGGGCCGTACTGGGCCACCGCCTTATCGTTGGCGGTACGTGCATCGCGGGCAAGGATTCGTTTGAGTTCCATGTGTCAGCTCACTCAGTCTTTGAAGTTGTTCTGTCGGTCAAGGGTTAACGGGCTTTGGCGTCCACCGTGTGGATCACTTTGACGGCCTGGTCATCTGGGATTTCGCTGTAAGACAGCACGGTCAAATCGTTGACACGGAAACGTGCGGCTTTGGACAGCCAGCCACGGATCACCGGAGACACCACCAACACAGCGGCATGCCCCATGTCTTCCACGGTTCGCGCGCCATCGCGCAAACCGGCAAATAAGTTTTCAGCCAAGCTCGGCTCCATCACCACCGGCTGGCCTGGCTGGCTTTGTTGCAGCACGTTGTGCAGCAACTGCTCTAGCGAAGGCTCCAAGGTCATGACTTGCAAACTGCTGTCCGCATCGACCAAGCTTTGCATGATCATGCGACCGAGCTTGGGGCGAACCATGGCGGTGAGTTGTTCAGGATCTTGGGTGCGGGCGCTGGCCTCGGTCAAGGCTTCAGCAATGGTGCGCATGTCGCGAATCGACACCGATTCGGCCAACAAGTTTTGCAGCGTGCGGGTCAAGATGCCCAAGGACAATTTGCCAGGCACCAGGTCTTCCACAATCTTGGGCGACTTGGCGGACAACTTGTCGAGTAACTGTTGGGTTTCGTCATGGCTCAACATTTCAGAGGCGTTTTCACGCAACACTTTGTTGAGGTGGGTCGAAATGGCGGTGGCTGCATCGACCACGGTGTAGCCCAAGGTGCGCGCTTGGTCGCGTTGTGAGGGCTCAATCCAAACCGCTTCCAAGCCAAAAGCTGGCTCGCGGGTGGCCACGCCTTCGAGTTGGCCATACACATGGCCGGGGTTGATGGCCAGTTCATAGCCCACTTTGACTTCGCCTTTGCCACGCACCACGCCCTTGAGCACGATGTTGTAAGCGTCAGGGTCGATGTTGAGGTCATCACGGATACGCACGGGTTGCACCAAGAAACCCAGTTCGGCCGAGAGTTTTTTGCGCACACCTTTGACGCGGTTCATCAACTCGCCGCCAGTCTCGGCATTGACCAAGGGAATCAAACCGTAGCCAATTTCCAAACCAATCAAATCGACTTGGTCCACATCGTCCCAATCCAGTTCTTTGGGGGCGTCTACGGGAACGGCATCTTTGACAGCTTGCTCGGCTTGTTCTTCTTGCACGTCGCGGGTGACGATCATCAAGGCCAAGCCTGCTGAGGCAATGGCCAAGGTGATGAACATCAAATGGGGCATGCCAGGCACCATGCCCAACACCACCAAAATCACAGCTGAAATAAACAAAGCGGTGGGGTTGGCCAATTGGCTCGAGGCCTGCTCGGAAATAGATTCGGAGGTGGTCACACGGGTCACCACAATGGCGGTGGCCAAGGACAACAGCAAGGATGGAATTTGAGCCACCAAGCCATCACCAATGGTCAGCAAGGTGTAGAGCTTGCCGGCCTCTCCCACAGGCAAGTCGTGTTGGGCCACACCAATGATCAAACCGCCGACCAAGTTGATCAGCAGAATCAACAAGCCCGCCATGGCGTCGCCGCTGACAAACTTAGACGCACCGTCCATGGAGCCGAAGAAGTCCGACTCTTGGGCCAACTCAGCGCGGCGTTTTTTAGCTGTTTCTTGGTCGATCACGCCTGCGTTCAAGTCGGCGTCGATGGACATTTGCTTGCCAGGCATGGCGTCCAAGGTGAAACGCGCGTTCACTTCAGAGACGCGACCCGCACCTTTGGTCACCACCACAAAGTTGATGATCATCAAGATGGCGAAGATAATGAAACCCACCACATAGTTACCGGCGATCACAAATTCGCCAAAGGCCGCCACCACTTTGCCTGCCGCGTGTGCGCCTTCGTGCCCATGAACCAAGATCACACGGGTGGATGCCACGTTGAGCGCCAAGCGCAACATGGTGGCAAACAACAGCACGGTGGGGAAGGAAGAAAACTCAAGCGGCTTGCGGGTACCAATGGCGATCATGATGACCACCAAGCTGCACATGATGTTGAAAGTAAACAAAAAGTCCAACAACAGCGGTGGCAGTGGCAACACCAGCATGGCCATGATGACGAGCACAACCACCGGAATACTCAGTCCGTTGAGGTCAAACTTTGATAAGTTCTGTCGAATCGTTGACAGAGTTAGCGTGCTCATCTGTGAAATCCAGTTGAAAGTGGAACGTTTAGGTTTCTTTTTGCCGGGAAATGATTTCGTCGGCAAGTACATCAAGCAATCGATGTGCCAGCCTGAACTGACACCCCGACCGGACTTCACCGAAACGGCAAGAACTGTCCTGTCACGGTTCTTGCTTTATTCCTGGGCCAACTCGATTTGAACCAACATGAACTTGTCCAGTTACCTCCAAATGCCACCGGCTCCGTCGGTGCCAGCTTCACCCTCTACCGCCCTGCCCGCAGGGGCTGCGACAGGGGTGGGTCTTGCCGCGGGTACCAGCCTGGGGCTGGATTTCGCCAAGATCATGGCCCGGCAATTTGAGCGCATGCCGCCCACACAGCGGCAAGCTTTTGCCGCTCCCCAAGCACCGGGCGAGACCGAACTCACTCGGGCCAACGCCCAAGCACAAGCTGAAGCAAGAAACACGCAAGCCTCTGAGCGGCAAGCTCAAGATCAGCAAGATCGGCACGCCCAAAGCGCCGAGCGTGCCAGAGATGCCAGCCAGCACCCCCAAGACACGCAGACGCATTCACATGTGAGCCAGCGTGCCGCGAAGAA
Source organism: Comamonadaceae bacterium (assembly GCA_947447235.1). GTDB lineage: Bacteria > Pseudomonadota > Gammaproteobacteria > Burkholderiales > Burkholderiaceae_C > Limnohabitans. Next base: position 4,905 of record CANFJA010000069.1, on the reverse strand, counting down.
ACAAGACAGCGGCAACGCATCGCCAAACTCCGAGGCGTCAGCGGCCAGCTTGGCTGGGGCAGGTTCTGCGCCAATTCCCGCCCCCGTGTTGCCCACACCGGCCAGCGCAGAAGTTCGCGCCCAAGCGCTCAAAGGGAACCCTTATTTGAAAGATGTGGCGCTGCCCAGCAGTGACGCCAGCCCAACGAGCTTGCGCACGGTCGAGCTCAGCCCACACATGCGCATCATCACCGACCCACGCAAAGCACCCAGTCCTGAGAGTCTGACCGCTTTTGCCAAGTCCATGGGACTGGACGAAGCAGCCATTCAAAAGCTGATGGGCGATGCAACCCAGGCCCTGCCTGCAGGCGCCGTGTCAGCGTCCGGCGTCAGCCCCAATGGCTCGCCCGAATTGAACGCAGTGCTGACCAACCCCGCAGCGCAACTGGCCGACAAGTTGCAAAACTCGGCCAATCCCGCGCTCGCAACCCCTGCACCACTGACCCCAGCCAACACCACCTTGGATGGCGCAACGCAAGCCGCGAACGCAGGCCTTTCGGCGCAACCCGGCTTGGCCGATGCCTTGCAAGGCCTCGCGCCCACAGACTTGGCGAGCATTCAACACTTGGAAATCAATGTGTTGCCTGCAGCCGTGGCCAACGCCGGCGTGAACGGCTTGGTGGGCAAACCCAACAATGCCACCCCAAGCACAGCATCTGTGCTGTCCATGTTGGGCGGCAGTTTGAGCGAGCAAGACATCCACAGCTTGGCGGTCAACTTTGAAGCAGGTGCTGCCGGCGGTGAGTCGGCCACCTCACAAGGTGGCAGCGACAGCGGCGCAGGTTCGTTTGCCCAAAACATGCCCCGCCCCGTGTTGCCCAACCCAGGCACGGCAACCCAGAGCGCCCAAAACGCTTCGCAAGTTCACATGAGTGAGGTCTATGACCAACTGAGCGACAAGATGGCCACCGAGATGGCCGCGCGCATGCACAAGCAACTCAGCGATGGCGAATGGAAAATGAAATTTGGTTTGCGTCCTGCCAACTTAGGCGGGGTGGAGATTCAATTGGAGATGAAAGACGGCAAACTCAATGCCATGATCCAAGCCGACAACCCGCTCACTCGTGACTTGCTGCAAAACAGCACCCAGCGTTTGCGCGATGCACTTGAAAACTTTGGCATTCAAGCCGGGCAGGTGCAGATTGGTCAAGACCAACGCGGCACACAGCAAAACCCCTCCAGAGATGCTTCCAAACAGGCACAAGTTGGAGACAATTCACCCTCGCAAGTCAAGGGCAGCGACAGCACCACCGGTGATGTCGCCGCAACAGCCAAGGCCAGTGCGTCCTTGCTTGACCTCTATGCATAAATGACGCACGACAATCTGAATAACAGGAGTACGCAACATGGCAGACGCAGCAGCAGCACCAGCAACCGAAGAGGTTGAAGCCGAACCGAAAAAGAAGAAGCCGATTCTTCTGATCGCAGTGATCGTTTTGTCGGTCATTCTTTTGGTGGTGGCCGTGGTATTTGGCACACTTTTCATGTCGGGCTATTTCGCACACAAGAGCGAAGCGGCCGCCCATGAAAAGGTGGACGAACTCGACAAAGCGGCCGAAGAGGCACGCGCGATGCCAGAGGGCCCATCGAAAGTGAAGAAGGAAGCCGAAGCCACACGCTTTGAAAACACCTACCTTCAAATCGACAAAGAGTTCATGACCAACATCAGCAGCAGCAAAAAAGTGATGGTGGTGCAAATTGCGGTCATGACGCACTATGACAACCGCGTGTTTGACAACGTCAAAAAACACGAGTTCGCGATTCGCTCAGCCATCTTGGATGTGATGCGTCAGTCCACAGAGGCCGACACAGCCAAACCAGATTTCCGCACCGAGTTGGCTGCCAAGATCAAAGTGGTGATGAACGACATGCTGATGAAGTACGAAGACTTTGGTGGCATTGAAGACGTTTTCTTCACTTCTTTTGTGATGCAGTAAACCAAAAATCTCATGAACTCAAACCTGCTCTCGCAAGAAGAACTGGCCGCCCTGTCTGACGGGGTGCGTGACGGTTCGATCGAGACTGACACCGGCTTTAACACCCGTGCTCGGGTGCGCAAGCACGACCTGGCCAGCGAAGACAGCAGCCTGGGTGTGAACGTTTCGTCGGTCGACATGATCAACGAACGTTTCATTCGACTGTTCCGTCTGGGTTTGCTCGAAGTGTTGCGCACCAGCCCTCGGGTCAATCCGACCCGAGTGCAGATCTTGAAGTTTGGTGACTACCTCAAAGGGCTCAAAGCGCCTTTGTCGGTGAACATCGTGCGCATGAACCCATTGCGAGGCAACTCGGTGATCATCATCGACCCCAATGTGGTGTTCAGCTCACTCGACAGTTTCTTTGGTGGGTTTGGCAAAGGTGTGGGCGAGTTGCCCTCGGGCCGTTTGTTCACGCCAACTGAAACCCGCATCATCAAAATTATTCTGGAAGTTTTCTTTCGCTCACTGACCGAAGCTTGGGGACCTCTGATGGCCATCGAGTGCGAGCATGTGAGTTCTGAGATCAACCCGCAATTTGCCCAAATTGCCGACGAAAACGACTTGGTGGTGCTCAGCCGATTTGACGCCGATGCCACGGTGAGCGGCGGCAAAGGCTTCATTGACTTGGTGTATCCCTACGCCACCTTGAAACCCATTCGCGAGTTGCTCAGCAGCCGCGTACAAAGCAGCGAAGGCAACGAAGAGTCTGACCGCAAATGGCGCAAAGACTTGGCAGCTGCTGTGGGAGACGCGAAGTTGGAATTGCAAGTCTCGCTGGGTGAAATCAAAACCACACTGCACCACCTCAACAACTTGCAAGAAGGTGAGTTGTTGTTCTTCAAGAAAGACGACACCGCCTTGCTGACCGCCCATGGCGTGCCAGCTTTTCACGTCAATGTGGGAACACGCGGCTCGCAAGTGGCCGTACAAATTGACCACGAACATGTTCACGGCAAACTTTGAGAAACAGGACCTCCTATGACTGACAAAACCGAAGACCCAAAACCCGAAGACGACGACGCTGCCAGCGCCACCGCGACTGAGGCCACCACAGACGCAGAACATGATGCGCACGTGGTCGACGATGCCCACGAAGAAGACCACGATCCGTCGCTGGAAGACTTCAAGCCCATGGCGCCCGGCAACATCAACCCTGAGGTGTTGCAAAACATTTCGGTCACCTTGTCGATCGAGGTCGGTCGCGCACAAATCAAGATCAAAGACTTGATGCGCCTGACTCAAGGCAGTGTGGTCGAACTCGACCGCATTGCAGGCGAGCCCTTGGACTTGCTGGTCAACAACTCGGTGGTCGCGCAAGGCGAAATCGTGTTGGTGAACGACCGCTACGGCGTGCGCCTGACCCGTGTGGTGCCTTCTTCTGAGCGTTTGAAGCTGATTTAAACGTTCTGAAAAACATCCCCTGAAACCCCGCCTTGGCGGGGTTTTTCATGGGCTTCATCGCTTCAAGCGTTTCAAACACCCACGCAAGAATTTGCCAAAAAAAACGCCTGCGGATGCAGGCGTTTGGGTGGAAGCGAAGCCTCGATCAGTTGGCGTTGATCTTGCGACCATTCAAAGGCTGCACAGGGCGTGCATTGCGCTTGAAGGGGAAGTCGGCCACTTGTTTCTTGGCGATGTCCACCGTGGTTTTGAGGATGTAGAAGTTCACACCTTCGGTGCAAGGTGGCGTGGTCAATGAGCCTTCGTAGCTGTAATGCGTGAGGGCGGCTGGCACCAAACTGCCAGGGTTGAACTTGATCTTCTCAGGCATCACTTCAGGACCTTCGCTCTTGGGTGCGTTGTCCCACAACACTTTGATCGCCTCGTTGTCTTTGCCTTCGTTGAGCAAGACACCCAAGACCGCCAATTTGCCTTCGGCGTTTTTGTGCACAAAGTGCGCCACCATGGCCATGGGCTTGCCCTCGATTTGCTCTTCGCTGGGGCGGTGGAAGTGGAATTGCAGCAGGTTGTAGACCTCTTTGTTGATCTTGAGGGTGCTGCCTGGCTCGACGTTGACCTGGATGGTGTGGCCATTGTTCAAAATCTTCAGCGGACCTTCTTTGTAGTTCACCACCAAGGTGTCTTTCGACTTCTCAAACGGCCCGGCGATGTTCAAGGGCGACTGTTTCTGGCCTTTGCCGCAGGTGGGGAATTCATCACCCCAGTTTTCGGGGCCCATTTCGCCCGCATAGTCCCAATGCACGGCATGGCCTTTTTTGGCATGGGCATCGTCTTTGTCAGCAGCGCAATCGGCCAAAACTTTGACCTTTTGACCGGCCGCAGCCAAGGCGTTTTGCGCTGCGCAAATGGACTTCAGCCGCGACGACCACTCGGCCATCTCCAGCGCCTTTTGGAAAGCGCTGACCGTTTCGGGGTCTTGCGCACCCTTGGTCAACAAGCGCAAAGCGCCCAAGCCCAACTGGCGTTCGCTGATGATCGGGCCTTTTTGTGCCTTGATGAAGGCCTCGTAGTCTTGCAACACCACGCCGTTGGAGAACGAGTCTTTGACCGCCGCCAGCTCTTTGGCCGCAGGCTCGAGTTCTTCGACCTTTTCTTTGGCCTCGGCCAGTTCTTTGGTGAGCTTTTCAAGCTCTTGTTGCGTTTCCGTGACCTCTTCGCTGGCATCGGTCAGTTCGCTCATCACATGGCTTTTGCCGGTGTAGCTCCAGTAAGCCAAGGCCAAAGCGCCTGCCAGCAGCAGACCGAGGACAACCTCAAGGATTAATCGTAAATATTTTTTCATGGCCATTCACTTTTGAGTGGGTGCATCAGACGAAACGCCCCAAACAGACACGCACAGCGTCTCCGCTTTAGGCAGGTCAGCTGGTATCGGCTCGGTGCATCAGAAGCTTTAATGGCTTCTTGCAGCGGTGAATTATTGCCGCTG
>CANFJA010000068.1 GCA_947447235.1 Comamonadaceae bacterium | reverse complement strand
TGAAATATCGGCATGCTTTGCGATGTGCTCAATCAATTCAGTCTTGTTCACAAAAATCCCCTCTCAATGAGATGTGATGTTAATCAAAATTCAGCTGTTTCAAACGTGGAAAAGATCCCCGATCTCTACCTAGAAAAAAACTGCTTAGGCAGTGACGCTGCTGTTGGCATTAGAGCCTTGGGCCTGGGCAAATGTCAATCAGACAAACACTCGGCATCGCAGCGTGGCAGCGAATTCTAGTCGTTTTTTTAAGTAAAAAAAGCAAACGCAGATGACACAAAGCTCACAAAACTTCTGCAATTGCTTTGCCCACATCTGATGTGCGTGCATTGCCTCCAATGTCAGGCGTTTTGGGTGCACCGCTCTTGGGATCTAATACTTTTTCAATCGCAGCCAGCACAGCATCGTGCGCAGCTTTGTGGCCCAAAAATTCCAGCATCATGGCCCCGCACCAAATTTGACCAATCGGGTTGGCCAAGCCCTTACCCGCAATATCAGGTGCCGAACCATGCACTGGCTCAAACAGTGACGGGAATTTACCTTCTGGGTTCAAGTTGGCACTGGGCGCAATGCCGATGGTGCCGGTACATGCAGGGCCCAAGTCACTCAAGATGTCGCCAAACAAGTTGCTGGCCACCACCACATCAAAGAAGTCAGGACGTTGCACAAAGTGTGCGGTCAAGATGTCGATGTGAAATTTGTCGACGTGAATGCCGGGATAACCCTTGGCCATCTCCACCACACGCTCGTCCCAATAAGGCATGGTGATCGCAATGCCGTTGGATTTGGTGGCACTGGTCAAATGCTTTTTGGGGCGGCTTTGCGCCAATTCAAAAGCGAACTTCAGCACGCGGTCGACGCCAATGCGCGACATCACGGTTTCTTGCATCACGATTTCACGCTCAGTACCGGGGTACATGCGCCCACCAATGCTGGAGTACTCGCCTTCGGTGTTCTCGCGCACGATGTACATGTCAATTTCGCCAGGCAATCGAGGGCTGCCATCGCGACGCACCACGGGGGCAATGATGCCGGGCATCAAACGTGCTGGACGCAAGTTGATGTACTGGTCAAACTCACGACGGAACAGCAGCAATGAGCCCCACAGCGAGACATGGTCGGCAATTTTTTCGGGCCAACCCACCGCACCAAAGTAAATCGCGTCATGGCTGCCAATCTGATCTTTCCAGTTGTCAGGCAACATCTGACCGTGCTTTTCGCAATAGTCCCAGCTTGAAAAGTCGAAGTGGTCAAATTTCAAATCGATGCCGAATTTACGCGCAGCAGCATCCATCACACGGATACCTTCAGGCATCACCTCTTTGCCAATGCCATCGCCCGCAATGACCGCAATTCTTTTTTGACTCATCTTCAACCTTTAAAAATCAAGTTTCAATTTTAGGTGGACGTACCACCAAGCTCACGCCCAAAGCCGTCAGCGCAATGCCAGCAATTGTCACGAAGGTGATTGGCTCGTCGAATAGAAACCAAGCGATCACGGCGGTGGTGGGTGGCACCAAATACATCAAGCTCGTCACCGCAGCAGCAGCACCGCGCTGAATCAAGATGTAGAGCAATGAACTCCCGCCCAGGGTGAGGCCCACCACAGACCAGGCCATCGCCCCCATCATCTCGCGATTCCATTGCGCCTGTTCTGTTTCCATCAGCGCCACCGGTAAAGTCACCAGCAACGCAGCCATCAGTTGCACCGTGTTGGCGCTGCGCACATCACAAGCCATGACGTGGCGCTTTTGGTAAAGCGTGCCAGTGGTGATGGACAGCAGCGCCATGGTTGCCATGGCCAAACTCCAAGCACTCACTTCCACACCACCTTCGAGTTTGCGCGCCAAGACCAAGGCCAATCCGAAAAAGCCCAGCAACAAACCCAACCACTGCCGACGCGTGACATGGCCCCCGCGCGACGACAGCCAGACAGCCGTCAACACGGGTTGCAAGCCCACGATCAAGGCCGACAAACCTGAGCCCATGCCCACTTTGACGGCAGCCCAGACACCGCCCAAATACCCGCCATGCATCAACACGCCCGTGACAGCCAAATGCAACCACTGTGCACGTCCTTGAGGCCACTGAACGCGCGCCACTCGAATCCAAATCAAGAAACAAGTGATTGAAAAAAAATAACGCCACGCCAAAAACGTGAACGGCGGCGAATTGGGCATGCCATAGCGCGCCACGATGAAGCCTGTGCTCCAAATGCCCACGAACACCACGGGCATAGCGCGCAGCCATGCTGCATTGCGTGCTTCGGTCATGGCCTATTTGGCGTGTTGCAAGATGTCAGGCCAGGCTTTTTGCAGGTAGTACACCATTGACCACACGGTCAATACACCAGCAATCCAAATCAGCACCACCCCCCACAAGGCGGTGTCAATGAATCCAAACAAAAAGCCATCAAACAGCAAGAAAGGAATCGCCACCATCTGCACCGTGGTCTTGAGTTTCCCCAGCACATGCACCGCCACACTGCGCGAGGCACCAATTTGCGCCATCCATTCGCGCAAGGCCGAAATAGCGATCTCACGGCCAATGATGATCAAGGCCACCAACACATCGACTCGCCCCAATTGAACCAGCACCAACAAACTGGCACACACCAGAAACTTGTCGGCCACCGGGTCTAAAAAGGCACCAAAGGCCGAGGTCTGGTTGAGCTTGCGCGCCAAGTAACCATCCAGCCAATCGGTCAAGGCGAACACCACGAACATCACCGTCGCCCACAGGTTCTGGTCTGCCTTGTCAATTGGCAAATAAAACAAACCCACGATCAGCGGAATCGCCGCAATGCGGGTCAAAGTCATCAGGGTGGGAATGGTCCACATAAGGCGTCACTCGTAAACGATTTGGGCCTGCCCTTGGTGGGCCTGAGCCATCCAGCTGGCCAGTGCCGCATCGCTGGGGAAAAATTTGGCGTTGTCGCCAAGCTGAACCTCCGCCTTGGCACCCTCGCGCAACACACGCAAGCGTACACCCATGCCACGCACCAACTCGCCCTGCTCCGATTGCTCCACCTTGGCAGGGTGATCTCGCAACAAACGGGCGATGTCGGGCGCGCTGCCGTTGACCAACACGCGCAGGTATTTGCCAAAGCGGCAACGGGCTTGGCCCAAGTCCCACACCTGTGTGATCGAAAACCGTAAACCGCCCGAAAAACGATCGGGCGTGGCCTTGCCCATGACAATCACCAACTCATCGTCTTTCAAGGTGTTGCGGTAGGTGTGGATGGTGGCCTCGTCGGCCGTGGCTTCAATCACCGCCGATTTGTCATCGAGCTTGAAGATGGCCAATTTGCCGCGCTGGCCGTTGATCACCCGCATGTCGCTCACAATGCCCGCCAACAACTGCGGCTCACGTGAGTCCATCAGGTTTTCAATGCGTTGCTTGGCGAATTGGCGCACTTCGCGCTCGACCTCGTCAAACAAGTGGCCTGAAATATAAAAACCTACGGCCACTTTTTCGTGCGTCAAGCGCTCCTTGACGCCCCAGGGCATGGTCTCCACCAAGTCGGGCTCTTGCGTGCTCGAGCCATGGGCGTCTTCCCCCATCATGTCAAACAAGCCACCTTGGTTGGCATTGGCCTCGCTGGCACTGGCAAAGTCAAAGGCCCGCTCAACGCTGGCCAGCAATGCCGCACGGTTCAAATGCAAGTTGTCAAACGCACCAGCTTTGATCAAGGCCTCGACCGTGCGCTTGTTCAAGCGGCTGCGGTCCACACGGCGGCAAAAATCGAACAAGCTCGTGAAAGGCCCATCCGCCTCGCGTGCGGCCACGATGGCCTCAATCGCTTGCTGACCTGATCCTTTGATGGCCCCTAGGCCATAGCGAATCACTTTGTCAGAGATCGGCTCAAACCGGTAGGCACCACGGTTCACATCGGGCGACTCGAACGACAAGCCCATCTTCTGCGCATCCTCAAACAAGACCTTGAGCTTGTCGGTGTCGTCCATCTCCACCGTCATGTTGGCGCAGAAAAACTCGGCCGTGTAATGCACCTTCAGCCAACCCGTGTGATACGCCAGCAGCGAGTAAGCAGCAGCATGCGACTTGTTGAAGCCGTAGCCCGCGAACTTCTCCATCAAGTCAAAAATCTCGTCGGCTTTTTCTTGAGGAATGTTGTTCTTGGCTGCACCCGCGCGGAAGATCTCACGGTGCTCGGCCATCTCTTCGGCCTTCTTCTTGCCCATGGCACGGCGCAGCAAGTCAGCACCGCCCAATGAGTAACCGCCCAAGATCTGCGCCGTCTGCATCACCTGCTCTTGGTAGACCATGATGCCGTAGGTCTCCGACAACATCTCAGACACCAGGGGGTGCGGGTATTCAATCTCTTCGCGCCCATGCTTGCGCGCCACAAAGCTCGGGATCAGGTCCATCGGGCCCGGTCGGTACAAGGCGTTGAGCGCGATCAGGTCCTCCAGGCGCGTCGGGCGCGCATCGCGCAACATGCCTTGCATGCCACGACTTTCAAACTGGAACACCGCTTCGGTTTTGCCGTCTTGAAACAGTCGGTAGGTGGCCGCGTCGTTGAGGGGGATGTTCTCGAACGCAAAGTTCTCTTGGCCTTTGTGGCGTTGGATGATGAAGTCGCGCGCAATCTCCAAGATGGTCAGCGTCGCCAGCCCCAAAAAATCGAACTTCACCAAGCCAGCGGCTTCCACGTCGTCTTTGTCGTACTGGCTCACCGCCGAGTCACTGCCAGGCTGCTGGTAGAGCGGGCAAAAGTCGGTCAGCTTGCCCGGCGCAATCAACACGCCCCCGGCATGCATGCCCACGTTGCGCGTCATGCCTTCGAGCTTTTGTGCCAGTGCCAACAAGGTTTTGACTTCGTCTTCCTTATCCAGACGTTCGGCCAAGATGGGCTCGGCCTCAATGGCCCCGGCAATCGTGATGTGCTGGCCTGGCTTGTTAGGAATGAGTTTGCTGATGCCATCGCAAAAGGTGTAGCTCATGTCCAGCACACGCCCCACGTCACGGATGGCCGCACGTGCCGCCATGGTGCCAAAGGTGGCGATCTGGCTCACTGCATCACGACCGTATTTGTCTTTGACGTAATCGATCACGCGGTCGCGGTTGGTTTGGCAAAAGTCAATGTCAAAGTCGGGCATCGACACCCGCTCAGGGTTCAAGAAACGCTCGAACAGCAGGTTGTATTGCAACGGGTCCAAGTCGGTGATCTTGAGCGCATACGCCACCAGAGAACCTGCACCCGAACCTCGGCCCGGCCCCACGGGACAGCCGTTTTTCTTAGCCCAGTTGATGAAGTCCCCCACGATCAAAAAGTAGCCCGGAAAGCCCATCTTCAAAATCGTGCCAATTTCAAACTCCAAACGCTCCACATAGCGTGGGCGCTCTTTATCGCGCACCCCCACGTCCGGATAAAGATGCGCCAAACGTTCTTCCAGCCCCTCGTGCGATGAAAACCGAAAATACTCGTCAATCGGCATGCCGTTGGGCGTGGGGTAATTGGGCAGCTGGGGTTTGCCCAACGACAGCGTGAGGTTGCAGCGGCGCGCAATCTCCACCGTGTTGGCCAAGGCCGACGGCACATCCGCAAACAAGGTCTGCATTTCAGCCGATGACTTGAAGTACTGATCCCGAGTGAAACGTCGCACGCGACGCTGGTTGCCCAAAATCTCGCCCTCAGAAATACACACCCGTGCCTCATGGGCTTCATAGTCGTCAGGCAAGGTGAACTGCACCGGATGCGTCGCCACCACAGGCAAATTCAAACGCGCAGCCAATTGCACAGCGGCCGACACATGGGCTTCATCCTCAGGACGGCCAGCACGCTGCAGCTCTACATAAAAACGGTGCGGAAAAATACCCGCCAACTGCAACGCCACTTCGCTGGCCCGTGTGGTATCGCCTTGCACCAAGGCCTGCCCCAAAGCACCTGCCTGGGCGCCCGACAAAGCAATCAGGCCTTGCGACAACTCTTGCAGCCATGCCCACTTGATGACGCCCACGGCCTTGATGACGTTTTGCGTCCAACCACGGCTGATCAACTCGCACAGGTTCAAGTAACCCTGGTGGTTTTGCACCAGCAAAATCATGCGCGAGGTCTGCGCCGCATCCTGGGTCAGACTTTCCAGGAAAATTTCAGCGCCTACCAGGGGCTTGACGCCTTTGCCGCGTGTCTCTTTGTAGAACTTGATGGCACCGTACAGATTGTTGAGGTCGGTGATGGCCAAGGCAGGCTGCTGATCGGCCGCAGCAGCCTTCACGATCTCGTCGATGCGGTTGGTTCCATCGACGACAGAAAACTCGGTGTGAAGGCGCAGGTGAACAAACATGCGCCAGATTGTAGGGATTGAAACGGGTTTCAAGCGTCTCAGCGGCGTCTTTAAAATTGTCGCGTGAACACGATTTTGAATATTTCTTGCTACAAGTTTGTCGCCCTGCCCGATGCGGCCCATCTGCGCCAACCTTGCCTTGACCAAGCCCTGGCGCGTCAGCTCAAAGGCACCCTCCTGATCGCTGAAGAAGGCATCAACTTCTTTCTGGCCGGCAGCGCTGAGGATGTGCGCGGCTTTGTGGACTGGCTGCGCCAAGACCCACGTCTGGCAGACCTCAACCCCAAAGAGAGTTGGTCAGCCACACAGCCCTTTCGCAAAATGTTGGTCAAGGTCAAACGCGAGATCATCCGCATGAACCACCCCAGCATTCGACCAGCACAAGGCCGTGCCCCGGCTGTCACTGCCGCCACCGCCAAGCGCTGGCTGGATCAGGGGCATGACGACGAAGGCCGCCCCGTGGTCACGCTGGACACACGCAACCAATTTGAGATTGACCACGGCACATTTGAAAACACGCTCCACTGGGGCTTGACCAAATTCACCGAATTCCCCGATGCGGTATTGGCCCACAAAGACGCCCTGCAAGACAAAACCGTGATCAGCTTTTGCACCGGCGGCATTCGCTGCGAGAAAGCCGCTATTTTTATGCGCAATGCAGGCTTAGAGCATGTGTACCAGCTCGAAGGCGGCATCTTGAAATACTTCGAGGAAGTTGGCGACGCCCACTACCAAGGGGGTTGCTTTGTGTTTGATGAACGTGAGGCCCTGGCACCCGACCTGAGTGCCACCAAGTAACACCCCCTCAAGCACTCACTCTTGCAGCAAATGCACGACGTCAGAGCGAAACTCGCGGGTGTACAACACGGCAGCCACCAACATGGTCGCCAGCACAAAGATCAGCGGCGAGAAAAACCAGCCCATGGTGGCGAACGAAAAGTAATAGGCACGCAACCCCCCGTTGAAAGTCTCGGCGGCCAAGCCCGTCATCGATGCTGCGCGGTTGGCAAACACCACCGGGTCGGCCAAGCCTTGCGCAAAATCTTTCGCTGACGGCATAGAGCCTATGAGCAGTGAGACAAAGGTGTATTGACGCATTGACCAAGAAAAGCGGAAAAACGCGTACACAAAAATCACCACCAACACCAAGATCTTGAATTCGAACACCAGCGTTGGCGTTTGTTCGGCAAACGGAATCTCCCGCACCAACTCTGCCGCCTTGTCGGTGGTACCCAGCAAAGCAAACAAGCCCCCCAAAATCAAAATCGTGGTGGAACAAAAAAACGAAGGCGTGGCCGACAGGCTTTGCGTGATGATGCCGTCGAGCATGCGCGGGTCGCGCGCCGTGGTCTGCAGCATCCACAGATGCCGATATCGATTGGTCAACGCCAAGATCGACGTTTGACCATCGCTCCAATGTTTGGCAAACAAGGCATACGTGGCCCACACCACGATGAAAAATCCGAGTGCAAACCAATCGGCCCAAGGAAGGAGTTGAATGATTTTCATAGGCTCATGCTAACCCCTGTTGCGCGCTTGATTTCGCAGAGGGCGTGGCCACACAGCAGGCCTTTGCGGCGGCAGCTGCGCCGCAAAAGCTTGGTGCCCAAACCCGCAAGGGGTCTGAGCACGCGCAACGTGAATCAACCGTGCAACTTGGCAGCGACTTGGGCCACGCGCGCGCCGTAGGCTTTGGCCGTGTCCAAGTCGCCTTGAGGAATGTCGGCGGCTGGGCTGGTGGCCCCCACTTGCGCCATCAAACCCGAGTTGGAACCAATGCGGTTGATGTTGCCGTCGTTCAAGGCGGGTTGACCCACCCAGATCATGCCGTTTTGCATGGCCAAGGTGATGAAGTATTGGATGGTCGACAACTTGTCGCCGCTGGGGCTGGCCGAAATGGTGAAGCCACCGGCCACTTTGTCTTTCCAGGCGCTGGTGAACCAACGCTTGGAGGTGGCATCGGCAAACTTCTTGAACTGCCAAGACACCATGCCCATGTAAGTGGGCGAGCCGAAGATGATGGCGTCCGCTGCGTCCACGGTTGCCCAGTCGGCATCGCTCACATTGCCATCGGCATCAATGGTGATCAAGTCTGCCTTGGCGCCTTCGGCCACAAATTGGGCCACGCGTTGGGTATGGCCGTAGCCGGAATGGAAAACAACCACTGTTTGGGTCATGAGATGCTCCTTAAGCAACGATTGAAAAAAAACAAACGCAGAACTTCTGCGCATCAAAGTTAAAAATAAAAATCAAGGTGCCAAGTCAAAGACCAACACCTCGGCATCTGTCCCCTGATCGAGGGTGATATGGGGTTCGCCATCCAGCAAGGCGGCGTCGCCAGCATTCAACGCCACGCCATTGACGTGCACGCTGCCGCGCACCAAATGGACGTAGCCCTTGCGACCGGGCGCCAAAGCCAGCGTTGTGCTTTCTGGGCCGTCCAACAAACCGGCATACAGCGCGGCATCGGCGTGGATCTTCACCAGTGCACCCTCGTGCCCAGCGATGCGGCTCAATGCGCCACGTTTGCTGGCGGCGGGCACCGTGTGTTGTTCGTAGCTGGGTGGAATGCCCCGCACATTGGGCTCGATCCAGATTTGAAAGAAATGGGTGGTTTGCTCAGGCGCGTGGTTGAACTCGCTGTGCATCACGCCACTGCCTGCGCTCATGCGCTGCACGTCGCCCGGTGGAATGCCTTTGACGTTGCCCATGTTGTCTTTGTGGG
>CANFJA010000067.1 GCA_947447235.1 Comamonadaceae bacterium | reverse complement strand
GAGCCCGAGGTGTAGAGCAAGAACAGAGGGTGCTCAGCACCCACCCATTCGGGTTCGCAGGTGGTAGCTTGTTGGTTGGCCAAGTCGGCCAACCATTGGTCGCGGCCTGCGGTCATGGCAATGTCAGCACCGGTGCGCTTGACCACCAACACGTTTTTCACCGAGTCGCAACCGCCCAAGGCGATGGCTTCGTCGACGATGGCTTTCAAGGGCAGGTGTTTGCCGCCGCGCACTTGTTGGTCGGCGGTGATCACGGCCACGGCACCCGTGTCTTCGATGCGGTCACGCAGCGACTGGGCTGAGAATCCACCAAACACCACCGAGTGGGTGGCGCCGATGCGCGCACAGGCTTGCATGGCGGCCACACCGTCGATCGACATCGAGATGTAGATCATCACGCGGTCGCCTTTTTTCACGCCGATGGCTTTCAAGACGTTGGCGTATTGGCAGGTCTTGGCCAGCAACTGGCTGTAGGTGATGCGGGTGACTTCGCCGCCATCGGCTTCAAAAATGATGGCGGTTTTGTTGCCCAGGCCTTTGTCGACGTTGCGGTCGAGGCAGTTGTACGAGGCATTCAGCGTGCCGTCTTCGAACCACTTGAAGAAAGGCGCGTTGCTCTCGTCGAGGGTTTTGGTGAACGGGGTTTTCCAGCTCAGCAAGTCGCGGGCTTGTTCGGCCCAGAAGCCTTCGTAGTCGGTGTCCGCCTTTTTGCACAGTGCCTCGTAGGCGGCCATGCCAGAGACGGCTGCATTCTTGACGAAGTCTGCAGGCGGCTGGTGGGTGGTGATGTCGCTCATGGAAACTGTCTCCTCTTTGATGGGTGCACGTGATTCAAAACCCGACAACTGTCGTGTGGCGCTCTTACAAGGGTCTGACGGAGCTGAGCCTGACAAACACCCTCCTGGGTGGTGTTGGCGCTAGCTCAAATCCACAGCATGAAACCGTTGAGGGTGGCCAAGATGCCCAACAGCCCCAAGCCACACGGCACCCAGAACAAGACACGCACGCCCGTCAAAATGGCCACCGAGGTCAACACAATGGCGATTTGCAGCAAGGCTTCGGCGTAGTCAAACCAAGGGTCTTGCGCCATGGCGTGGTCACGCTCGTGTTCGTGGGCTTTGGCTTTGGCCATCAGCTCTTTTTTGCCGTCGCCGGTCTCGGGCTCAGACTCGTAGCGGGCGATGTTCTTTTGGTAGTCAGCCAGTTTCTTTTCAAGCAAGGCCTTGGCCGCAGGGCTGAGCTTGTCTTGGGCCAACTGCACCTGGATGTCGTCGGCGGCAATTTTGTAATCGGTTTGGCGGATGTTCTTGGCTTGGTAAAACGCAAAGGCATTGGATGCCAACACGTTGTGCACCATGGTTTCTTTGGCAGCGTTGTTGCCGCCCAAGCTGGCAATGGCCAACACCATGGCCAGGGTGGACACCAGCATGGCGCAGCGGGTGCGGAAGGGGTCGTTGGCGCCGTGTTCTGGCAATTCGGTTTCTGGCATTTCGCTCATTGTTTTCTCCTGAAGTGGGGTGGTTGGTCAATTGGTTTTGCTGGGCATCAAATCGTCGATGGAGCGTGTGATGCCCAGGTGTTGCGCCAAAAAGTCACGGGCGAGAGTTTGCCATCCTCCGAGGGCCGACTGCAGGTGGCGTAAACCCGGATCGTCGGACAGCCCTTGGTTGAAGTCCAAGGGGGTGGCAAAGCGCAGTTCGTGCAACTCGTATGTTGCTTGGTAGAGCTTGGGCGCTTGGCGGCTGCGCGCATCGATGGCGCGCAAGCGGCCCTGGTGGCTCCAGTCGCACAGCAGCAAGTGGCCCATGCGCAGCATCAACACGCATTGCTTGGGCGCGATCTTGCCCATGATCTTGCCGTGTGCGAGTTCACCCGTGGGGTCGATGACGCGCAGCGCCGCAGACGCTTCTTCGCCCAGGGCCACCCACGCTTGCTGAATGTGCCCGGCATGGAAATAGGCCTCCCAAAACCGGCGTCGGTAGGGGCCAATGTCGTCTTCGGTGTGTTGCAAGATTTCAAAAAAGGCGTCCAGCGTGCGCGCCGTCAGCCAGCGGCTCAGGGTGGCGATGGCCTCTTGCCGTACGCCCAGCCAACCGGCGTGGTCATGGCGCGGGTCGCCCAAGGTGCGCAGCAACTCAGACATCAACACATGTTGCACCTCAGGCGTTGGCGTGCGCTCAAACCACGGCGAGAGCAAGCTGTAGGCAAACTCGTCGCGACAAATGGGATAGCGAAAGCGTTGCTCAGGCGTGCCCGGTGCATGCAGCGCCCACTCGCACATGCGCTGGATGTAGGGCAGGGTGCAGCGCACCTCTTCGGGCGCATTGAGCGCTTCCACAAAGGCTTGGCGTGCAAACGGGTTGAGCCAAAAGCTCGCGGTCAAGGCATGCTGCGTCTGCCATGTGCTCATGGAGGTGGCAGTTGGCAAGGCCAAGATGTCCGCCGCCACTTGCTGGGGGCCGCGCTCGGGGTTGAGCAACTCGAGGTGCACGATCAGGCGTTGCAAGCCAAAGGCCTCGGTCTGTGACAAAGGCTGCATCACCCGTGCATCGGCAAAAAAGCGCTGCGCGCTGTGGGCCAACTGCACAAACAAGGGGTCGTCAGGCGCGAAGTGTTGCAAATAGGTGTGCAACACGGCGCGTGCCCATTTGAGCGGGCGGCGCGTGGCCAGCGCTGCAGGCAAGGTGTCTTGCAAGTAGTGCTCAGCCAGTGGGACGTGGGTGTGCAAGCCATGCTCAGGGCTGAGCCACAGGGCATAGGGCAGGTTGCGCCAGTCGCGCTGGCGGGGGGCATGGGGGTGGTCGACGGGGCTCAGGGGTGAAAAGGCCACCGCCTCAAAGGCGCTGTAGGTGCGCTCGCCCACGCTGCGCAAATCGACCTGGGCCCCCAAGCTGGCGCCGCGGCGCTGACCCACCGCATGCGCCAGTTGGTCAAAGTCCGAGGGCAGGGGCGCGAAAAATTCAAGGCCGAGCGACATGGGTTTCAACGCACCGTCTCTTGCATGCGCTTGAGCGCGTTGCTGGGCCCCGAGCCATTCTCAGAGGCTTGAAAGGCGAGCACGAAGCGCAGCTCGACGCGGCGGTTCATGGCGGCGTTGTCTTTGTCGCTGGGGCGCTCGTCGGCGTAGGAGCTGATGCCAAACACGGGTTGTTCGCGCTCGTTGCGCAAGTCTTGCAGGCTGCCTGCGCTCAGCACTTTGTAGACCGCGCGTGCGCGATCCAGACCCAAATGCCAGTTGCTGTAGTCGCCGCGTTTGAGCGGCGCCGAGTCGGTGTGGCCTTCAATCAGGATGGTTTCAACCTCGACTTGCTGTGGGTTGGGCGGGCAGTCGGCCGGCAGTTGGCGGCGCTGCGAGTAGATGTAGCAGGGCAAGACCTGTTGCAGTTGCAGCGCCGACAGGCGCAGGGTGCGCACGCCCTCGGCTTGCAGCTCGGGCTGACCCAAGGCAAACAAGGTGTCGGCAGGCAGGGTGATCACACCCGAGGCTTGGTTGATGGTCACGGGCACGCCTGCGCTTTGCAGTCGGCTGCCAATGGCTTGCACCACCGCAGCCAGCGGGTCGGGCGGCGGTGCACTGGGAGGTTCGGGTTTGCGGGCCAACAGCACCATCACCATCACGATGAAGATGAACAGCAGGCCAATCATCAGGTCACTGGCCGAGGCCATGTAACCCGACTCTTCGACCTGCTCGTTGGCGGCGCTGGGCCGGCGGCGTTGGATCCACATAACGGTTTAGCGCTTGACGGGCAGGTGTTCGATGAACTCGTCCAACACTTCTTCGAGGTTGGTGATGCTGCCGCTGAGTTGGTTGACGGCACTGGCCAAGTGCTGGTCCATCTTGGTGTGCAACTCGGCAATTTGGCCGCTGTAGCCCGACACGCCTTGCGTGAGCGCATCGACCGTGCCGCTCAGCGCTTGTTGGGCTTCTTGCAAATGGGTGCGCACGTGGCCCAAGGCGGCTTCGGCCGATTGCGCGCTTTCTTTCAGGGTGCTCACGGTTTGGCCCAAGGCCTGGTTCATCGGCAGCAAGGTGTCTTTGAAGTCGTTGGCGGCGGCGCGCTGCAGCGTGACCGAGCTCTCCATGGCGCTGGCGCTGTCTTTGAAGCTGTCAGCGGTTTCACGCATCAGTGTGACCGTGGTGCTCAACGTGCCGGTCGCGCCTTGCACTTGGGTGAGCGTGTCACCAAAGCTGCCCAGCAAGGTGGTGAGTTGCGCGCTGCCTTGGTTGCCCGCTGCGCTGGCGCGGGCAATGGCCGCATCCAGCTCAGCCACGGTGCTGCGGGTGGTGGTGAGGGTTTGGCTCAGGGCAGTCACCGCGTCGTGGAAGGTGCTCAGGCCGTTTTCAATGCCTTGGGTCAGCACGGCACCGGCTTTGCCCAATTCGTCGGCGGCCTGACTGCCCGCGTGGCCAAAGCTTTGGCTGGACGATTGGATGTTGTCGGCCAAGCCGCTGAGCTTGTCAAAGGTGGGTTGCATGTGGCGCGACATGGCTTCGCCAATCGCGTTGGCAAAGTCGCCTTCAAAGCGACGCAGCTGGCTCACCTGGGCCCGGTTTTGCGTCAGCATGTCTTGGAACAAACTCAGCTGCAAGCGCATGCTGGCCTCGGCCGCGTTGTCGGGCACTTGGCGGCGCAAGGTGTGGCACAGCGTGTCGAGCTCGGTTTGCAAGTTCTCCAGCGCCACTTTGGCACGCCAGTTCCACAGCAGCGAGCACAACAAGCCTGCGATCGAGGTGATGAACTTGCCGCCCGCCGTGGCAATCAGTGACTGCAAGGCCTGGTCTTGTTGACGCGCCGACACGTCAAGGGCGTTCAAGGCCAAGCCCGCTTGCTGCAAGGCCACCGCCAAGAAGATGAAGGTGCACATCAGGCCAAAGCCAATCAGCAAATTGGGCATGGTCTCAAACAAGGCCAGGTTCAAGCGTGTGCCCAACACGCTGCGGATGTGCCAGGTGTCGGCATGGCTGCGAAAGCTGTAGCTTTGCAAACCACCGCCGTCTGGCGCTGGCAAGTCGATCAAGCCAGCTTCGGTTTCGCGCAGCAAAAACTTCAGCGCAGCGTCTTTGGTGGGGTCTTGGGCTTGGAGCAAGGCCTCACGGCCGTTGTCGCTGTTGCGAGAGAGGTTTTTGTTGAGTTGCTGCACCGCTTTGCGAGCCCCGCGTATGCGCGAGGCCCACACGCCAAAGCTCAAGAGTGAGAAAACAACAATGACCGCGGCAATCGCGAGGGGGATGGCCAGCTGTTCCAGCTGGGCCAAGTAGGGTGTGATGGGCATGCGCCTATTGTCCGCAATTCCTGCGGCCGCCTTGTCGCGTCAGAGCTTGGGGATATTCAGCACCTGAGCAGCGGTGCGCCCCAAGATGGCCACCTTGTCTCGGTTGGACAAGGGGGTGGCCAACACATGCTCGACCGGCGCTTCGTTCCAAGGAATCGGTTGGTCGGTGCCCACCATCACTTGGCTGGCGCCGACTTGGGCCACCAAGTGGCGCAAGGCCTCGGGCGTGAACACCAGCGAGTCGAAGTACATCTGGTTGAGGTACTCGGTGGGTTTTTTCTTCAGCACCACCGTTGGGTCGCAGTTGCTCGGCGACACAAAGCAGCCGTGGTCCATGCGCGGTGCGTACGAACCCAAGAAGCCGCCACCATGGGCCGAGAGAATTTTGAGCTTGGGAAATTTGTCCAAGGTGCCATCAAAAATCAAATGCTGCAAGGCGATGGTGGTGTCCAGTGGATTGCCAATGGTGTTACCCAACCAGCCGTTGCCTTTGAAGCGCTTGGCCAATTCGGGCGTGCTTTGCGGGTGGATGAACAGCACCGCACCCAACGCTTCGGCCTTGGCCCACACCGCATCGAACTTGGGGTTGGAAAACTCCAGGCCCTGCACATTGGCCTGGATGGCGGCGCCACAAAAGCCGGGTAGTTTCATGACCGCTTCGAGCTGCTGCACCGCCAGTTCGGGGTGTTGCAAGGCAATGGAGGCAAAGGCCGCAAAGCGCTTGGGGTGCGCCGCGCACAACTTGGCCAAGTTGTCGTTGTTGATGCGGCAAATTTCTTCGGCCAAGGCGGCGTCTTTGCCGTACCAAAACACGTTGCTGGAGAGCACCTGCATGTCCACCCCCATGGCGTCCATGCTGTCCAGGCGCACTTGCACCGCTTCTTTGTCGGTCACCGGGATGTAGTGCTGTGGCCCGCCCTTGACGGCACCGTTCACACTCACGCCTTTGCCAGCCAAGGCCACGGCTTCCGGGAAGAAGCAATGCGCATGCACGTCGATCACGCGCACACGCTGGCCGTCGATGATCACCGGCGCATGCTTGCTGCCCATTTTGGGGTGGCGGTAGTTCAAGGCGGGCTGGTTGCCCCAGTCGTTGTTGTCGGGCCCTGCGGGCGCGCCTTGTGCCATGGCGTTGTCGATCAGGCTGCATGAGCAAAACGTGATGCCCGAAAAGACGGTGTTTTTGAGGAAGTTGCGACGTGTGTTCATGGGCCAGATCAGACCATGCGCCCACAGGCGGAATTGGGGGTATTTTCCCTAGAGCCCCAAGGGCTCAGTCGCCCAAACCGCCGCTGCGCAACACGCGCCGTGCGCAGGCGTCCCACAGCACTTGAGGGTTGGGGGCCCACAGGGTGAGTTTGTGACTGGCGCGGGTCAGACCTGTGTACACCAACTCGCGCGAGAGCACCCGCACATCTTTGACTGGCAGCACCAGCAGCACATGCGTAAATTCAGAGCCTTGCGATTTGTGCACCGTCATGGCAAACGCTGTTTCAACCGCATCCAGACGCGAAGGTGCGACCCACCGCACACCTCCCAGTGGATGCGCAAACGCGACCCGAAGAACCCCGTCCGAACCCGGCAGACACAGACCCAGGTCGCCATTCATCAGCTCTAGGCCGGGGTTGTTGCGGGTGACCATGACCGGCCGTCCGATATACCAAGTGGTGTGTGGCAACCCCAGTGCGCGCTCGATGTTTTGATTGAACGGTCCAACGCCCCAAGGTCCTTCGCGCACAGCGCACAGCACACAAAATTGCGCAAATGCCGTCAGCAATGCCAGCGCTTGCGCGTCATTGCACGCTTGACCTTCTTGATGAGCGCGCAACAAGTCCAGCCAATTGCGCCAGCCTTGTCGAAAGGCTGGCCCCAGCTCTTGGTTGTTGCTGTGCCTGAGTTGCAAGCGCGTGACGTCGTGCGGGTGAGGGCTGGCGTCCAGCCACATCGGGGCGGCGTGCCATAAGGTTTGGATGTCGTGGACCTTGCCTTCGTTGACGGCTGCGGCCCATTGACCAATGCCACTGTCCTTTTTGAAGCGGTGGCTGTGTTGCAGCGTGACGGTTTGTTCACGCAACAAGGGTCCGGTGCACAGCTGCGACATCACGGCACCTGCTTCCACCGAGGCCAATTGGTCTTTGTCGCCCAACAAAATCAATCGGGCTTGCAAAGGCAACGCGCGCAGCAGGCGAGCCATCATCTCCAGATCGACCATCGAGGCTTCGTCGACCACCATCACATCGGCCACGAGTTGTATGGGTGTTTCTTGGTAGGCGTGCGCCTGCAACAAGCGATGCAAGGTTTGGGTGTGCGTGGGGATCAAGCTTTGCAGGTGGCTTGGCAATTTGTTGAGCGCCTGACTGATGGACTCGGACAAGCGCGCAGCTGCTTTGCCTGTGGGTGCTGCCAAGTGGATGCGCAAGTTTTCGCGACCTTGTGCTTGGGCCGTGCCAACCAGCAAGGCCAACAAGCGAACCACCGTGGTGGTTTTTCCCGTTCCAGGTCCGCCAGTGATCAGGGTGATGGGGTGACGCGCTGCCAATTCGCAAGCCATGCGCTGCATGTCTGGCTTTGACGCGCTGGCCGAGCCAGCAAACAAGTTGTCCAGTTGTGCCTGTAAGTCGGCGGGTGCGGCGCTGGGCTGTGCCAAGCGCTGGGAGATCTGTTGACGAATGGTTTGTTCGGCGACCCACGCGCGGCGCAGGTACAACCGGCCGTCTGTGTCGTGTGGGTTGGCTTGCCACACCAAGGGGCTGTGCTCGCCTTGCGTCCAAGGCAGGGACGATGCGGCATCGGCCAAGTTGGGCGGCAGTTGCGCGGCTTCTTCGGGCTGCCAACCCAGCAGTTGTGCCGCATCGCTGCGCAGTTGCGCCAAATCCAGACACGCATGGCCACGTCCCCATTGGTGGCTGGTCAAGGCGGCCAGCCAGACATGACGCATATCGGGGCTGGGCTGTTGGGAGTTGATGAAGTTGGCAAACACCGTGTCCAAATCGCGCAAGGGAAGTTCAGACGCGAGCGGCCAAGCAGGGGTCAGCATGCTGCGCAGTTGCTTCATGGCTGCACTCCGGCAAAGGCCTTGTCCAATGCTTCGATCAAGGCCCGAGCAGGTCGCATGGCATGCACGCCAGACCCTGGGTCGTCGATGCCGCGCAGAAATAGATACACCGCCCCACCCATGTGGTGGTCGTAGTCGTAGCCTTTGAGCCGTACTTTGAGCAGACGGTGCAGGGCCAAGGTATAGAGCACGTATTGAACTTCGTAGCGCTTTTTGAGCACAGCGTCTTGCAAGCTGGCCGCGTCATAGCGCTTGAGGTGATTTGATTTGTAGTCCAACACAAAATAGCGCCCGGCGTGGGCCACCACCAAATCGAGCGAGCCCGTCAACATGCCTTGCAGGGTACGCTCTTGCAAAATGGGGCGCTGCACGTTGGGCATCAGGTAGGCCTGAATTTGTTGGTCTAACGAACTGGCACTCAAGCCATGCGCCTGCAGGTGAAATGTCATTTCGGGCCACAATGCATCGCGAGGAATTTTCCCCAACACCAAGTCCGCAGAGTTCAAACCTTCCAATGGCAAAGGCTGAGTCAGCAGCGCCTTGAGCCAAGGTTGCAAAAGTGTTTGTGCCGCAGCAGGCAAGTTCAGCCAGCGCGCTTTGCGCACCAACAACGCATCCCACTCTTGGGTCAACCAGTCGGGCGGCTCAGGCTGTGCCAGTGGCCATTGGTTTTGCGACTGCCATTCCAGCACATCGTGTAACAAGACACCATAGCGTGCACCCGCCGGAAATTTTTGCCACCTGCTGGTGCTGTCGTGGGGTGAGGGCTCGGCCTCGCCAATGTCAG